>NZ_JBUYWD010000013.1:0-32932 GCF_055231015.1 Rhodococcus quanlei
TGCTGATTGTCCGCCACGAGGGGTGAGGTCATCGCTCTGCTTACTTGGTCTAGGTGGAATCGTGGGCGTGCTGACCGATCAGGATGATCGGTCAGCACGAGAAGGTCTCTCGCAGATCAGGACTCGTAGTGGTAGGACCGGATGGCGTACATGATGGGTCGGGCCCCGATTGCTTAGGTTAGGCTAACAGACATTCAGATGCCAGCTCCTTGCGGGTTGGAGGAGAGCTTAGGATAGCCTCGCTTAATGTAATGCCGTCGAAGGCGCCGTGCGGCGTCCGCCGCGGAACCCGGCCGGTGAACAACCGGGGTGACCTGATTTGGGGAGTGCAAGAGATATGCCAGCGTGTGATGCGGCCGAAGAAGTGAAGCGAGTTCCGCTCGAACAGACCGACGTAGCAGGCGGTCTCGTGACCGCCATGAGCGAGGCGATGCTGGCCGGTGACGAGACCTTGTCCGTGCTGGACACCGACACCGGCAACTGGGACACCCGAGCCTGGAGTGACGTGCATGCCCGCGCCGTCGAGCTCGCAACCCGGATGCTCGCCGACAGCCCGCACCAGGAGCCACGCGCCGTCGGTCTCATCGGAGAACCGACGGTCGACCTGATCGCTGGGGTGCAGGGCGCCTGGTTGGCAGGGGCGCCGGTGTCGTTCCTGCCCGGACCGATTCGCGGAGCCGACGAACGGCGCTGGGCCGAGAAGACCTACGCGCGTTTCCTCGACATCGGGGTCGGCACCGTCCTGGGCGGTGGTGAACAACTCGACTTGCTGGCCCAGATCGACGGCCCGCTGCGGGTCGAGCAGGCGACACAGTACGGGGTCGGCGCGGACACCTCCGGCTTCGAAGCCCGAGAGCTCGACCCTCGGGCGCCGGCCGTACTGCAGGGCACAGCCGGATCGACGGGCGATCCCAAAACCGCCGTGTTGTCCGCAGCTGCGGTGCGCGCCAACGCCACCGAACTGATCGCGCGATTGAAGCTGGACCGCACCCGCGACCGGGGGTTCACGTGGCTGCCCATCTACCACGACATGGGTCTGGCGTTCGTGCTGAGCGCCATGGGTTCGGGGATCCCCCTGTGGCTCGTGCCGAACTCCGCCTTCGCCGCAGCACCGTTCAAATGGCTGGAGTGGCTGACCGAGACGAAAGCCACCATCTCCGCTGCCCCCAACTTCGCCTATGACATCCTGGGGCGCTACGGCCGGTTGCTGAAGGACGCAGAGCTGTCGCATCTGCGTGTCGCCATCAGTGGCGGCGAGCCGATCGACCCCGACGCATTCGACAAGTTTCTCCGTGAAACGGCCCGCTTCGGCTTCGACCCGGCGGCCGCCGCACCCGCCTACGGTATGGCCGAGGCGACGTGCGGGGTCACCATGCCTGCGGCTGGGGAGGGCGCACAGTACGACGAGGTCGTGGTGAGACAGGCGGGCGGTGAGGCCGAACCGGTCCGCCGCCGCTATGCCGTCCTCGGTAAGCCGTTGGGTGGCATGGAGGTTCGTATCAGTGAACCCGATATCGACGTGCCGAGCATCGATGGGCGGGACGTGGGGCAGGTCGAGATCCGCGGGACGTCCGTCATGAACGGCTACCTCGGCCACCCACCCCTCGGTGAGGAAGAGTGGTTGGACACCGGCGACATCGGTTACCTGGTGGATGGCCGGTTGGTGGTCTGTGGCCGGGTCAAGGAGATCGTCATCGTTGCCGGGCGAAACCTCTTCCCGGTGGAGATCGAACGAGCCGCCGCCGGTGTTGCCGGCGTCAAGCGGGGCGGTGTCGTCGCCATGGCTCGCGGCGAGGGTTCCGCGCGTCCGGGCCTGGTTGTGGTGGCGGAGTTCCGCGGCGACGATCCCGAATCCGCACGCAATGCGGTCATCGCCGAGGTCGCCTCCGACTGCGGTGTGGTGCCGAACGTGGTCCTCGTCGAACCGGGGGCGGTTCCCCGGACCACATCGGGCAAGATCCGGCGCCTGGAGACCAAAGCCCTGCTCGAGTCGGGGGTTTGGAAGTGACGACAGCGACATCCGTCGAGGGTTTTCGAGAGTTGCTCGATGCAGTGTTCGACGAGGAGATTCAGGCCTGGACCGAAGAAGCCGAGGCGACCGAACGGTTCCCGCGAAAACTGTTGGAACGGTTGGGTGATACCGGTGTTCTCGCCGAGAAATGGGGTGAGGGCAAGACGCCTGACGTGGGCAAACTTTTCGAACTTGCCTTCGCGCTGGGTCGGTTGGGATCAGCCGGTATCAGTGTGGGTGTGAGTCTGCACGATTCCGCCATCTCGATCCTGCGCCGGTTCGGTGGGCGATCGGAAACCCTGGCGAAGGTGGCCGATCAGGCGATCCGTGGTGAGGCAGTTCTGTGTCTGGCGGCCTCGGAGTCGTCCGGTGGTTCGGATCTACAGATCGCGGAGACCGAGATCACCACCGAGGGTGAAGGATTCCGGGTCAGGGGGCGTAAGAAGTTCGTCTCGCTGTCACCGATCGCCGACTACATCCTCGTGGTCGCGCGCAGTGTGGACCACGATTCGACCAGCCGTCACGGCAACGTGGCTCTCGTACTCGTGCCGACGGATGCGGTCACGGTCATGCCACCGTACGCCAAGGTGAGTGCCGGCCCGCTCGATACCGCGGCAGTGGAGATCGACGCCTGGGTACCAGCCGACCACCTGATTGCCCGTGCCGGAACAGGGTTGGCGGCGGTGAGTTGGGGTCTGGCTCACGAACGCCTCTCCATAGCCGGTCAAGTGGCCGCCTCCTGCGACCGGATGCTGGGAATCACGCTCGCCCGAATGCACGAGCGAACCCAGTTCGGTAAGACGCTCATCGACCATCAGGCCTTGCGCTTCCGGGTCGCCGACCTGCAGTCGCGGGTCGACATGCTCCGCTATGCGCTCGCGGGTATCGCCGCCGGCGGGAAGATGGATCTGCGGACGGCCGCGGCCATGAAGGTGTCTGCGGCACGCCTCGGTGAGGAGGTCATGGGGGAGTGCATGCACATCTTCGGCGGGTCCGGGTTCCTCACCGACGAGACGCCGGTGGCCAGGTGGTGGCGCGATATGAAGCTTGCCCGTGTGGGCGGCGGCACCGATGAGGTTCTCTGGGAGCTTGTCGCGGCGTCGATGAAACCCGACGTCGAGGGTTACCGGAGATTCTCGGCTGCCATCAGCTGACCCGCCCCCTGTGCGCGGTTGACGAGTCTCTGCACTCCTTGACCGCGCACAGGTGCCGTCTGAACTTGGCCTGTTGTTCACGTTGTGATGGCACCCTGGGGTCATGGCCGGGCAGCTGATCGTGTCGGTGTCGGGAATTCGTGACGAAACGCGCGAGCACGTCGCGTCGTTCGCGCAGGAGCTGAACGAGCGAGGCGTGGCGTTGTCGCTGCTCGTGGCTCCTCGGCTGAAGGACAAGTACCGCCTCGTCAACGACGCGCCGACAAAATCCTGGTTACGTGATCAGCGCTCGCGCGGAGCCGCCATCGTTCTGCACGGTTACGACCAGGCCGCCACCAAACGTCGTCGCGCCGAGTTCGCGGCGTTGCCCGAACACGAGGCGAGGTTGAGGCTGCTTGCCGCCGATCGTGTCATGGAGCAAACAGGTCTGCGAACCAGGCTGTTCGCCGCTCCGCGCTGGTCCGCTTCCTCCGGTGCGGTCAGAGCGCTACCGTCCGCCGGATTCCGGCTTCTGGCCGGAATGACGGCGATCCACGACCTCGAACGCGGGACGGCGGTGCGCTCGCGGGTGCTCGGCATCGGTGAGGGTTTCCGCGCCGAACCCTGGTGGTGCCGGGCGCTGGTTCTCGGCGCGGAGCGTTCGGCCCGCCGCGGCGGAGTGGTCCGGTTGGCGATCACCGGGAAGCAGTTGGGTAGGAGCGGTCCCCGGCAAGCAATGATCGACGCGGTGGACCTGTGTCTGCATCACGAGGCGACACCGACGGTCTACCGCTGGGATCGTCACCTGACTCAGATGGGCGCAGCCTGACCCTCGTTTCAGGCCAGCCCGTCCAGATGCGCGGCGACGGCTGCTTCCGCTGTTTCGGGTGAGTCGTTGTCGCCGAGCACGAGATGCATGGCCAGTCCGTCGATCAGAGCATGAAGTCGCAATCCTTCGGCGTCGATGTCGCGGTCACTGCTGACCAGGCCTTCTTGCGCGAGTGCCGTGAGTACCGCCACGCAACCTTTCCGCAGCGCCTCGTGTGCGTCCAGGGCGATCGTCCGCAGCGAAGGATGAGCGGGGGACTCGCTCACGAGGGCGAGATTGACTTCCATCTCGCAGCGTCTCGTTTCGTCGAGGGGGAGGACTTCTCCGAGGACTGCCAGTGCGCGTTCGCGGGCGTCAGGAATCGACAGGTGCACGACGATGCGTTCGTGTGCGCGAATGTGCACCAGCTGCATGGAGTAGGCGAGCAGCTCAGCCTTGCTGGCGAAGATGTGCCGGAGCGACCCACTCGACAGTCCCGCCTCGGCGGCGACCTCGCGAACGGACACCGCGCTGACGCCCTCACGGCGGATCACCCGCCACACGGCTTCTGCGATTTCCTGTTGACGTTCATCGTGGTCGATCAATCTCGGCACGAAAGCCATGTTAGCACGAGTGTGTTAGAATCCTGATATTGCTAATACGACCGTGCTAACAAACTGGTAGGGGAACCTTGTGGCACAGCATCGGTACATCGCCCTCGACGTCCTTCGAGGGCTCGCGATTCTGGGGACGCTCGGCACCAACATCTGGATCTTCACCAATGCGGAAGGTCTCGTCGGCTACCTCAACGGAACCGGAAGCGCGACGGGGATGTGGGCACCGATCCAAGACGTTCTGCAGCAGGTAATGCAAGGCAAGTTCCTGGGACTGCTCACCCTGATGTTCGGAATCGGACTCGCCGTGCAACAACGCTCGGCCATGCGTAAGAATGCGCGGTGGCCCGGGCCTTATCCGTGGCGCGCCGGGCTGCTCATGCTCGACGGCTTGTTGCACTACTTTCTGATCACCGAGTTCGACGTGCTCACCGGGTACGCGGTCACCGGCCTGATCGTCGCCTTCGTGCTGACGTCGGGTATCCGAGCGCAAAAGATCTGGATCGTCTGCGCCGCCGCGATCCATGCCGCGATGCTCGCTCTCGTCGTTGCTGCACTGGCCACCGCCGGAACCCCCGACACGGAGCCGCTGTCGCCGAATCCCTATGCGGATGGAAGTTTCTGGGATCTGGTCGTATTCCGTGCGGAGAACCTCGGCCTGTTCAGGGCCGAAGTGCTCTTCATCCTGCCCATGTCGATCGCCCTGTTCCTGATCGGTGCCCGACTCTTCGCCGGCGGCATTCTCGATCCTGAACGCGACCGTCTGCGTCGGCGGTTGATGTGGGCCGGCTTCGGTATCGCCCTGCCACTCGACTTCGCCCTCGGGCTCTTTGGTTCGGACGCAGGTCTCGTACTCGGACGCTACGGAACGGCCCCGATCGTGTCCCTCGCGATCCTCGCGGCGGTAGCCCAGTGGTACGCGAACGGCGCGCAGCCTGGACTCGTCGGCGCAGCGTTGACCCCGGTCGGGCGGACCGCGCTGAGTTGCTACGTCTTGCAGAACTTTCTGTGTTCGCTCGTGTGCTACGGGTGGGGCTTCGGCCTGGCAGCGCGCCTCACTGGCGAAACCGTCGTGCCAGCCACTGTCGCATTGTTCGTGGCTGTGTCCGCGGTACTGATCGTGACATCGACGATGTGGCTACGCCGCTTCGAGCGGGGGCCCCTCGAATGGCTGTGGAATGCCGGCTACCAGCGCCTCGCGGGACGGCCGGAGTCTCGGGAGGCGGTCTCTGTTCCCTGACCGGTACGGCACGTGCTCGCCGGACGGCCTACTGTGCGTTGACCAGTTCGAGTACGACCTCGACGATCAGATCCGGATGCTGCTGCGGAACGTAATGCCCACTGTTCTCGGCCACGATCAAACGCCCATTCGTCGAGGTGGACAACCACTTCTCGTAGGCCGCGCGCGTTGTCTTCTGGGCACGCTGCTCACTTGCGTCGCCGGCGACGATGGCCACAACGGGGATATCGGGCATCGACGACGGAAGCGACTTCAAGGTCGGCGCAACGAGCCGCGTTTCTCGGCGCGTCTGCTCCGCCGTGCGTGGATCACTGTGTTCGTCGAGCAGGGTGCTTCGCAGAGGCTCCGGTATCCCCGTGAGCATTGAGCCCACCGGCCCCCGCCCCGCTTCGAGTGATTGCCGTAGACGCCCGCGTTTCGCAGCGCGAACCTGAAGCCCCGCAGCGAAGTGCATCAGCCGAGCCGCGACAGGACTGGTGAAAATCTTCATGTCCTCGTGGGTTGCATCGACGAGCACGACCGCGTCCACACGTTCGGGGTGCGTGTCGGCGTAGAGCCGTGCGAGCACGCCACCCCAACTGTGCCCGACGATGACGAGCGGGCCAGTGACGTCTGCATCCTCGAGGACCTTCTCGATGTCGCGCACGGCACCGTCGGACGTGGGCTCTGCGTCGCCGCTGTTGCCGAGTCCGACCCGGTCATAGGCGACGACTGTCGTGAACTCTGCGATTCGGTCGAAGACCAATCCCCACGAGCTCCCGCTCGAACCGAGCCCCGACTCCAGGAGCACCGTCGACGGTCCGTCGCCTGCCCGAACCCAGGACAGCCGGCGTCCGTCCCGAACAGCAGTTCCACGGACGAGCGTCGAGAGTCGATCCTGGTCGTTGTGCACAGTCGATCCTGTCTGTCGGGCTTGGTGAAGTAAGGGGCGGAGTCGCGATTCAGACGTCGACGGAAGACTCGGCGGGCAGGGTGCGGAACTCGGTGCCGTCCGGCGCCATTTCGGTGTAGCGGCCGTAGAAGATGCCGGTCGCGTCGTCGGCGATGATGGCCTGGTGGATGGGCACGGCCACGCGTGGTGCGACGGCGCGCAGGTAGTCGATGGCCTCGGAAATCTTCAACCAGGGTGCCGCGGCCGGCAGTGCGAGAACGTCCACCTTCTCTTCGGGGACGAACAGTGAGTCGCCGGGGTGCATGAGCTGCGCCGGGTTGTCTGCGTCACCGAGGAGGTAGGCGGTGTTGTCGATGAGCGGAATGTCCGGATGAATCACGGCGTGCATCCCACCGGTGCCGGTGACGTGCACATCACCGACGTGAAACTGCTGACCCGGACGCACCGCCGTCCAGCTTCCGCCCAGTTGGTCTGCGGTCTGCGGGTCCGAGTACAAGGCCGCGCCCGGATTGGCCTCGACCAGTTTCGGGAGCCGCGCTTGGTCGGCGTGGTCCGGGTGTTGGTGGGTGATCATGATTGCGTCCAGGCCGGTGATCCCCTCGAACCCGTGGGAGAACGTGCCGGGGTCGAACAGGATCGTGGAACCGTTCAACTCGACGAGTACACAACTGTGGCCGAAGTGAGTCAGACGCATGTACCCGAGTATGCCCAATGGTCGTCATCGTTGTCCGGTGCAAGGCGGACACGGGTAGAGCGGTAAACTGCCGAGTGCCCGGTGTTCTACCGGCATCCGTTCAACCACAGGCTCAGTACAACCACCGAGGAGCAGCACGTGGCCCGTGTCGTCGTCGAAGTCATGCCCAAGGCCGAGATTCTCGACCCCCAGGGACAGGCCATTGCCGGAGCCCTGCCGCGCCTCGGCTTCGCAGGGGTCAGTGATGTCCGTCAGGGCAAGCGATTCGAGCTCGAGGTCGACGGCAGCGTCGACGACGCTCAGCTCGAGAAGATCGCCGAGGCCCTGCTGGCCAACACGGTGATCGAGGACTGGACCGTCAGGCGCGTCGAGGCATGAGCGCACGCGTCGGAGTCATCACCTTCCCCGGAACCCTCGACGATGTGGACGCAGCCCGCGCGGTGACGCTGTCCGGCGGCGAGGCCGTCAGCCTGTGGCACGGCGACGCCGACCTGAAAGACGTGGATGCGGTCATCGTGCCCGGCGGCTTCTCCTACGGCGACTACCTGCGTTGCGGTGCGATCGCACGCTTCGCCCCCGTGATGGGCAAGGTCGTCGAAGCAGCCAACGGCGGAATGCCCGTCCTCGGAATCTGCAACGGCTTCCAGGTGTTGTGTGAAGCCGGTCTGCTGCCCGGCGCACTCACGCGCAACGAGGGTCTGCACTTCATCTGCCGCGACGAGTGGCTGAAGGTCGAGAACAACTCGACCGCGTGGACCACCCGCTACGAGGCCGGCGCCGAAATTCTGATCCCGCTCAAATCGGGTGAGGGACGCTTCCAGGCTTCCGAGCAAGTGCTCGACGAGCTCGAAGGCGAGGGCCGTGTGGTGTTCCGCTACGCCGGCGACAACCCGAACGGCTCGCAGCGAGGCATCGCCGGAATCTCCTCGGCCAACGGTCGCGTCGTCGGCTTGATGCCGCACCCCGAACACGCCACCGAGGCCCTCACCGGCCCCAGCGACGATGGGCTCGGTATGTTCTATTCGGTGCTCGAAAGCATCGTCTCTGCCTGATCGGCCGCCCGAGAGATGCGCTGGAATACACTGACCGGTTTCTTGCCGACACCGGTCATGTGGATCCTCGAGTGCCTCCGACAATTACGGCGCGAGCGCCCGCATCGCCAGGTCGACGACAGCATCGGCGTGCGCGTAGTCGAGTGCGAACGTGCCGTTCATCCATCGGTGGAAGATCGGTGCGACGAAGAGTTCGAAAGCGATCGCCGAGTCGACGTCCGGGCGCATCTGGCCCTGCTGCTGCGCTGATCGAAACCGGACGTCGACCTGCGTGAGTTGCGGTCGGTAGATCTGGTCGACTACCTGGGCTTGGAGGGCAGGGTCTTGCAACGACTCGATGGCCAGCGCCCGGAAGAGTGGTTCGACGTCGCGGGAGGTGAACTCGTCGACGGTCGCGCGCAGCACAGTCCGCATGTCCGTGGCCAGGTCGCCGGTATCCGGTAACGGGAGCAGGTCGTCCGCGGAATTCTGTGCGGCCAGGGCGTCCACCACCACTGCACCCTTGGATCGCCACCAGCGATAGATGGTCTGCTTACCCACCCCTGCGCGGGCTGCGATGCCTTCGATGGTGATCTTCGGGTAGGGCTGTTCGCGGATCAGGTCCTGCGTGGCCACCAGGATCGCGGATCGTGATCGCTCGGATCGGCGAGGGTGTTCCGTGGTCATTACCCTACCTTAGATGAATCGAGACGTATCGTCTTGGCGCATCACCAAATCGCTTGACGTGATGACACTACGCTGGCACTCTCATTCGAGACGGAACGTCTCGACAGACGGAAGGTGCCTCGATATGCCCCGTAAGCACATAGCCATGGTCAGCATTCCCGCCCCCGGACACGTGAATCCGAGCCTCGAGATCATTCGTGAGTTGGCTGCGCGCGGTCATCGCGTGACCTACGCGAACGACCCGTCGATGGAAACGGTCATCACAGAGACGGGCGCCGAACTGCGCCCCTACAAGTCGACGCTTCCCAGCGTCAACCATTCCGGGATGTCCGACAAGGAAACGTCCGACCAGTCCTGGGGTGACGACGTCATCGACGCGCTCACGCTGTTCCAGGACGACTACGAAGCGATGCTTCCGCAATTGCGGAAGCTGTACGAGAACGACAAGCCCGATCTTTTTCTGTACGATATCGCGGGCGGTCCTGCCCGAATCCTTGCGCAGGAGTGGGGAATTCCCATGGTGCAGCTGTCGCCGACGTATGTGGCCTGGGAAGGTTACGAAGAGGACATGGCCGAGGTGATCGACGGGATGAAGGCCGATCCGCGCGGGGCCGCGTACTACGAGCGCCAGGACCGATTTCTCGCCGAGAACGGGGTGACGATGCCCGCAGCCCAGTTCTTCGGCCGACCACAACGAGCTGTCGTTCTCGTCGCGAAGTCGATGCAGCCCAACGCCGAGCGGGTGAACGAATCCGTGTACACGTTCGTCGGTCCAGCACTGCCGACGAACAGAAGTGCAGACGGCGGGTGGGTCCGACCCGACGGCGCCCGCAAGGTGCTCCTGATCTCGCTCGGTACTGCATACACCGACAAGGTGGATTTCTACCGGCGATGCGTCGAGGCATTCGGTGGTAGGGACGGTTGGCACGTCGTGCTGCAGATCGGCCGGCAGGTGGACGAGGCGGATCTTGGAGTTGTCCCCGAGAACTTCGAGGTGCGCCGCTGGGTGCCGCAGTTCGACATCCTCCGTCAGGCGGACGCCTTCATCACCCACGCCGGAATGGGCGGGTCGAGCGAAGGGATGTTCACCGGGACGCCCATGATCGCCGTCCCTCAGGCGGTCGATCAGTTCGAGAACGCCGATGCCCTGGTTGCGGCAGGGGTGGGTGTGCGTCTCGACGCCGACACTGCGACCGTCGCCGAGTTGCGGGACGCGTTGGAGCAGGTGACATCCGAGTCGATCCGCAACCGCAGCGCGGAACTCGCTGCCGAACTCCGCGAAGCGGGCGGGGTGGCGCGGGCCGTGGAGATCGTCGAATCTGCGGTGCGCCAGTAGCCACGTCGGGACGAATGGAACATCCGTCCCGTCAGTAGGGACGGATGTCCCGTTCGTCCCGGCGGATGGGCTGCTGCATGATGGCTGCATGCCTTCCACCACGTGGGCCGACGCCCAAGGACTCTGCACCTTCGTCGACGCATCGCCGTCACCGTTCCATGTGTGCGCCACGGTGTCCGTGATGCTCGAGGGCGCCGGTTTCACCCGGTTGGACGAACGTGCGTCGTGGCCCGCCGAACAGGGAAAGTACTACCTGGTGCGGGGCGGCTCACTCATTGCGTGGAGCACCGAACGGGTGAGTCGGACCGCCCCCTTCCGGATCGTGGGCGGTCATACGGACAGCCCCAACCTGCGGGTCAAGCAGCACCCCGATCTGGTGTCGGCCGGGTGGCAGATGGTCGGCCTCGAGCCGTACGGGGGAGCGTGGCTCAACTCGTGGCTCGACCGCGACCTCGGTGTCTCCGGCAGGATCAGCGTGCGGGTCGGCAACACCGTCGAGGAGAGGCTGGTGCGCGTCGACGAACCGATTCTGCGAGTTCCGCAACTGGCAATTCACCTGTCCGAAGACCGCAAGGGCGTGCAACTCGATCCGCAGCGGCACGTCAACGCGGTGTGGGGAGTCGGAACGGAACCGCGTTCGTTCATCGAGTTCGTCGCCGAGAAGGCGGAGGTTCCGCCGGACACCGTGCTCGGCTGGGAGTTGATGACCCACGATCTCGCCCCGAGTGCTGTCGTGGGGACCGATGAAAACCTGGTCAGTGCTCCGCGCCTGGACAACCAGGGGACCTGCTATGCCGGAACCCAGGCCTTGCTGGCCGCGGCAGAATTCCCGGGTGACCACGTGCCGGTGCTGGCGCTCTTCGATCACGAAGAAGTGGGCAGCATGTCCGACCGGGGCGCGTTCTCCGACTTGTTGAGCACCGTGCTCGAGCGGATCGTGCTCGGTCGCGGCGGCGGCCGCGAGGAGTTTCTGCAGGCGATGGCCGGTTCGGTGTGCGCTTCTGGGGACATGGCGCACGCGACGCACCCCAACTATCCGGACCGGCACGAACCCGCGCATCGGATCACCGTCAACGGCGGACCTGTCCTGAAGGTCAACCAGAATCTTCGGTACGCCACCGACTCGGCCGGGGCCGGCGCTTTCGCGGTCGCCTGCGATCAGGCGGGGGTGCCCTTGCAACGGTATGTCCACCGTGCGGACCTGCCGTGTGGCTCCACCATCGGCCCCATCACCGCCTCACGGACCGGGCTCTCGACCGTCGACGTCGGTGCCCCGCAGTTGGGCATGCATTCGGCCCGCGAACTCATGGGCGCGTGGGACGTTCGTGCCTACGCCGACGCTCTCGCAGCCTTCCTGACACCCACCGGGTGATGCGACGCTGATCTTCCCGGGTCCGCGGGCTAGACTTCGTGCAGGCAGCGCGACGCCGAGCCTGCCGTTCGATCCCAACAGGGAAGGGACCTACGCCCAGTGTCTCCGCAGGTAGATACCGTCACGCACGCATCCGAATCCCCCGACGTAGACCAGCCGTTCAAAGAGCTGGGTCTCAAGGACGACGAGTACGCCCGCATCAAAGAGATCCTCGGACGCCGTCCCACCGACGCCGAACTCGCGATGTACTCGGTGATGTGGAGTGAGCACTGCTCCTACAAGTCGTCGAAGGTGCACCTCAAGTACTTCGGCGAGACCACCACCGACGAGATGCGTTCGTCCATGCTCGCGGGCATCGGCGAGAATGCCGGCGTCGTCGATATCGGCGACGGCTGGGCCGTCACCTTCAAGGTGGAGAGCCACAACCACCCGTCCTACGTCGAGCCGTACCAGGGCGCCGCGACCGGTGTCGGCGGCATCGTCCGCGACATCATGGCCATGGGCGCGCGTCCGATCGCGGTCATGGACCAGTTGCGCTTCGGTGCCGCAGATGCCCCCGACACCCGTCGTGTCGTCGACGGTGTGGTGCGCGGCGTCGGTGGCTACGGCAACTCCCTCGGCCTGCCCAATGTGGGCGGCGAGACGGTGTTCGACGCCTCGTATGCAGGCAACCCGCTGGTCAACGCCCTGTGTGCCGGCGCGATGCGCGCCGAAGATCTGCACCTGGCGTTCGCGTCCGGCGCGGGCAACAAGATCATCCTGTTCGGCGCTCGTACCGGTCTCGACGGCATCGGCGGTGTGTCCGTGCTGGCATCGGAAACCTTCGACGAGTCCGAGGGCGCCGAACACGAAGCCGAAGGCGGAGTTGGAGCATCGAAGGGCCGCAAGAAATTGCCGGCAGTGCAGGTGGGTGACCCGTTCACCGAGAAGGTGCTGATCGAGTGCTGCCTCGACCTGTACCGCGAGAAGCTCGTGGTCGGTATTCAGGACCTCGGCGGTGCCGGGTTGTCGTGCGCCACGTCGGAGCTGGCAGCGGCCGGTGACGGCGGCATGCACATCAACCTCGAGCAGGTTCCGATGCGCGCCACAGGTATGACCGCTGCCGAGGTTCTCTCCAGCGAGTCGCAGGAACGCATGTGCGCCGTGGTGACCCCGGACAACGTCGACGCGTTCATGGAGGTCTGCAAGAAGTGGGACGTTCTCGCGACGGTCATCGGTGAGGTCACCGACGGCGAGAACCTCGTCATCGACTGGCACGGCGAGACCGTCGTGGACGTGCCGCCGCGCACCGTCGCACACGAAGGCCCGGTGTACGAGCGTCCGGTCCAGCGCCCGGACTCGCAGGATGCACTGATCGCCGACACCACGAAGAACCTGAAGCGTCCCGAGACCGCGGACGAACTGCAGGCCACCTTGCTGAAGATGATCTCCTCGCCGGCCTTGTGCAGCCGCAAGTGGATCACCGAACAGTACGACCGCTACGTGCGTGGCAATACCGTGCTCGCGGAGAACGCCGACTCCGGTGTCGTGCGCATCGACGAAAAGACCGGTCGTGGTATCGCGTTGGCCACCGACGCGTCCGGCCGCTACACCGCACTGGATCCGTACAACGGCGCGAAGCTCGCACTGGCCGAGGCGTTCCGCAACGTGGCTGTCACCGGCGCGACACCGAAGGCCGTGTCCAACTGCCTCAACTTCGGCTCGCCCGAGGACCCGGGCGTCATGTGGCAGTTCCAACAGGCCGTCCGCGGTCTTGCGGACGGCTGCGCAGAGCTGGGCATTCCGGTCACCGGCGGCAACGTCAGCTTCTACAACCAGACCGGTTCCACCCCGATCCTGCCGACCCCGGTGGTCGCGGTTCTCGGCGTCATCGACGACGTGCACCGCCGCATTCCGACCGGTGTCGGGCTCGAGCCCGGCGAGACCCTGATTCTGTTGGGGGACACGCACGACGAGTTCGACGGTTCGATCTGGTCCCAGGTCGAGCACGGCCACCTCGGCGGAGTGCCGCCGAGGGTCGACCTGCAGCGCGAGCAGTTGCTCGCGGAGATCCTCCTGGCGGGTTCGCGTGACGGCCTCGTCACGGCCGCCCACGACCTGTCCGAGGGTGGTCTGGCGCAGGCGGTCGTCGAAGCAGCACTGGCCGGTGAGACCGGCTGCCGTGTCCTCCTTCCTGAGGACGCCGACCCGTTCGTCACCCTGTTCTCCGAGTCGACCGGACGAGTCCTGGTCGCGGTTCCGCGCACCGAGGAGACTCGGTTCACCGGGATGTGCAGCGCACGCGGTTTGCCGTGGGTGCGTATCGGTGTCGTCGACGAGGGCAGCGACTCCGTCGAAATCCAGGGTCAGTTCTCGATCACTCTGGAGGAACTGCGGACGGCGCACGAGGGAAAACTTCCGGACCTGTTCGGATGATGCGTGGCCGCGCCGGGGCAGCTGAAGAGGCGTGACGCCGGCCCTCGGGTGTACCCGAGGTTGGCGGACCCCGCGCGCCTGCACGGCCCGGTCCTCGACCGCGTGTGGCGTCGGCTCCGACTCGATTTCACCGGTATCGCGGTGGCGACGCTGTTCTTCGGCTGGTCTCTGACACCGTCGCTGCTGCCACGTGACTGGTTGTTCCAGGGTCTGATCGGCGGTATCAACGCCGCGATCGGTTATGCGGTGGGCGTGATCCTCAGCCGGATCGCCCACCGCTTCTTCCTCGACAGCCGTCGGTGGTGGCCGCTGCCGGAGCCATGGTGCTCGGGGCTAAGGGTGTTCGTGGTGCTCTGCTCGGTTTCGGTGTCCGTCGTGATGCTCGTGTATTCGGCGGGCTGGCAGCGTGAGATCGCCACGCTGAT
Organism: Rhodococcus quanlei; assembly: GCF_055231015.1. Lineage (NCBI taxonomy): Bacteria > Bacillati > Actinomycetota > Actinomycetes > Mycobacteriales > Nocardiaceae > Rhodococcus > Rhodococcus quanlei. Next base: position 14,659 of record NZ_JBUYWD010000013.1, read on the forward strand.
GGATGCGGAGGGGACGACCACCTCCGGATACATCCGCACCGGTGGTCTCAGCCTTGTCGTGGCCGCCGCCATCGTCTTGGTGTGGCGTGGCCTGCGTGAGGTGGTGCGGTGGATCGCCGGCCGGTTGATCCGGGCTCTGCGGCTGTCGATTCCGGCGGCGATGATGATCGGCATCGCCGTGGTCACCGTGGCTCTCGTGCTTCTCGTCGACGGTGTGCTCCTGCGCGGGATCTACGCCGGCACCAACCAGATCTTCAGCCTGCACAACTCGACCACCTGGGAGGGCGCGAAGCAGCCCGTTGCGCCCGAGAAATCCGGTAGTCCCGAGTCGTTTGCGCCCTGGGACACGCTGGGATACGAGGGACGCAGCTTCGTGTCCCGTGGTCTGAACGCGCAAGAACTGACGGGTGCCAACGGCAGCCCCGCTCTGGAACCGATTCGTGTTTACGCCGGCCTCGAGACGGCGGAGGACCCGGACGCTCGCATGGACGTGCTGATCGCCGAACTCGAACGCACCGGCGCGTTCGAGCGCAGTGTCCTCGTGGTCATCCCCACCACCGGCACCGGCTGGGTCAACCCCACTGCCGCACAGGCCATCGAACTCGTTCACAACGGCGACAGTGCGTTGGTGGCGAGCCAGTACTCGTACCTCCCGAGTTGGGTCTCGTTCCTTGCCGATCGTGGGAAGGCCGCCGCCGCCGGTAAAAGGCTCATCGATCGTGTCCACGAGCGATGGCTGCAGGAGCCGGAAGAGACCCGGCCGAAGCTGATGGTGTACGGCGAGAGTCTCGGCACCCAGGCCGGCGAGGCCGCGTTCGAATCGATCCGGGACATCCGCCAGACCGTCGATGGCGTGCTGTGGGTCGGCCCACCGAACTCGAACCGCTTGTGGAGTCAGCTGATCGAGCGCCGCGATCCGGGCACGCGTGAGGTCGATCCCGAGTATTCGGGCGGCCTGACAGTGCGGTTCGCCACCGATGCACACGATCTCTACACCACAGAGGGGGAGTGGCTGCGGCCGCGCATCCTCTACCTGCAGAACCCGTCCGACCCGGTGGTGTGGTGGTCTCCGGAACTGCTGTTCACGCGACCGGACTGGCTGAAGGAGCCACCGGGCGATGATCGAACGGCGTCGATGAAGTGGTTCCCGATCGTCACTTTCTGGCAGGTGTCGGCAGATCTGACCAACGCAGCCGGGGTTCCGGACGGTCACGGCCACAACTACGGCACCTTCGTGCTCGATGCGTGGCTCGAGGTTGCCGCACCGGAGGGGTGGACACCCGCCGACACGGAACGAGTTCGCACCGTACTGGACGTGGTACGCGAGAAGCAGGGCCCCGAGAAATGAGGGCCCCAGAAACGAGATCCGGCGGAGTGAATCGGACAGGATCGATCGCGCTGGCCGCAGCGTTGGTGACCTGGAGCAACGTCGTGTTGCCGCGTATGGAGACGTCGGCTTGGCGCCGCACCCTGGTCAACGGGGCAGCCGGAGCGGGCCTGACCGCAGTGGCCGCGAGTCGGTTCCGGCCAGCCGAACTGGGTCTGTCCCTCCGTGATCTCCCACACGGAACGCGCGTCGGCGTCGTGGCGTCGGCCCTCCCGACCGCCGGGCTCCTGATCGCTGCGAGTTTCCCGGCCGTGCGGTCCCGGTTTCGGAGCCGCCAGCCGCGAGACGATTTCTTCGAGTGGGTCACCGTGCACATCCCGATCGGCACCGTGCTCGCCGAGGAACTGCTGTTTCGCAGCGTGCTGTCGGCAGTTCTGCGATCGTCGTGGCCGGACCCGCAGGCGTTGGCGATCCATGCAGCCACCTTCGGTCTCTGGCACGTGCATCCGGCGCGGGCCGCCGGCGACGACGCACTCGGCACCGTTGCGTTCACCGGTGCCTCGGCAGTGTTGTTCGAGGCGCTCCGTGCGCGCGGCGGCAGCGTGATCGGCCCCGCGCTCCTGCACCTCACCGTCAATGTGGGCGGCGCAGTGCTCACTCGCTGAACCGCAGTAGATTGGACCCATGCCTCCTCGCCGCCGTGTCGACCCCGCAGAGCTGCGGACTGCGATCCGGGACGTTGCAGACTGGTTGCGCGACGAGGAACAAGCACCTCCCTCACGTCAGCAACTCGCCGCTGCGGTGCGCCTGAGTGCACGCACCCTCGAACACATTGCGCCGGGTTCCAGCGTCGAGGTGCGGGTACCGCCCTTCGTCGCGGTCCAGTGCATCGAAGGACCACGTCATACTCGGGGAACCCCGCCCAACGTCGTGGAGACCGAACCTCGTACCTGGCTGTCGATCGTCACCGGCCTCCAGCAGTTCGACGAGGCCGTCGATGATGGGCGCATCACCGCGTCGGGCAGTCGGGCCTCCGACGTCGCCCACTGGTTACCGCTCCTGCCCCTCTGAGACGCTTCCTGTGAGCCGCTCCCGACACCGTGACCTCGTCTGTCGATACGTGTCGCAGGGCACCCCGCGACGTGTCGCTCGACACCACTGGCGCGGGGAGTCGCCGTCTGCCCGTAGACTGAGCATTGCCCCCCAGCCCCAGCCACCAAAGGGAGCGCCCGGTGACTCGAGCCGACCTGTCGGTCAACAGTCCTAATCTCCTCACCTCGACCCCGCTCGACGAGGACGAGAACGAACCCCGCGAAGAATGCGGTGTGTTCGGTGTTTGGGCACCGGGGGAGGATGTGGCCAAGCTCACCTATTACGGGCTGTATGCGCTGCAACACCGCGGACAGGAGGCGGCGGGCATTGCCGTCGCCGATGGTGCGCAGGTGCTGGTGTTCAAGGATCTCGGCCTGGTCAGTCAGGTTTTCGACGAGCAGACGCTGGCCGCCATGCCCGGTCATGTCGCCGTCGGTCATTGCCGCTACTCCACCACCGGCTCCACCACCTGGGAGAACGCGCAGCCGATCTTCCGCACCACTGCGGTGGGCAGCGGCCTGGCGCTCGGGCACAACGGCAACCTCGTCAACACCGCCGAGCTGGCGGAGCGCGCACGCGAGGCCGGCCTCGTCGACAGCAAGCGGCCCGGCGGAGCCACCTCCGATTCGGACATCGTCGGCGCTCTTCTGGCCCATGCTGCGAGCGACAGCAGCATCGAGCAGGCCGCCATGGAGTTGCTGCCGACACTGCGGGGCGCCTTCTGTCTCACCTTCATGGACGAGAACACGCTGTACGCGGCGCGCGATCCGCATGGGGTGCGCCCGTTGTGTCTCGGCCGCCTCGATCGTGGCTGGGTCGTGGCCAGCGAGACCGCCGCCCTCGACATCGTGGGTGCGTCGTTCGTTCGTGACATCGAGCCCGGCGAGCTGCTCGCCATCGACGCGGACGGTCTGCGGTCGTCCCATTTCGCGAACCCGGAGCCGAAGGGGTGCGTGTTCGAGTACGTTTACCTCGCCCGGCCGGACAGTGTGATCGCGGGTCGGTCTGTCCATTCGACTCGCGTGGAGATCGGCCGCCGGCTTGCCAACGAGCACCCGGCCGAAGGTGATCTGGTGATCCCCGTACCCGAATCGGGTGTGCCCGCCGCGGTGGGTTACGCCCAGGGCTCCGGCATTCCGTACGGCCAGGGTTTGATGAAGAACGCCTACGTGGGCCGTACGTTCATCCAGCCGTCGCAGACCATTCGTCAGCTCGGTATCCGTCTCAAGCTCAATCCGCTCAAGGAAGTCATTCGGGGCAAGCGGCTCGTGGTGGTGGACGATTCCATCGTCCGAGGCAACACCCAGCGGGCACTCATCCGCATGCTGCGTGAGGCCGGCGCGCTCGAGATTCATGTCCGAATCGCATCGCCGCCGGTGAAGTGGCCCTGCTTCTACGGCATCGACTTCGCCTCGCCTGCCGAACTGATCGCCAACGGTGCGAGTGGTAGTACCGGGGGCCCCAGCAGCTTCGACGAGATGCTCGAGGGTGTTCGTCGTTCGATCGGCGCGGACTCGCTCGGCTACATCTCGATCGACGGTATGGTCGCTGCGACCGAGCAGCCGTCGAGCCGTTTGTGTGCGGCATGCTTCGACGGTGAGTACCCCATTGCGTTGCCCGACACGGCGATGGGCAAGAACGTTCTCGAGGGCATGCTCGACACCACAGCTGGCGGCTATGCCACTCGGGCGAACGACAACGCGGATGCGCTGAGCCGACCATAGTCACGGCCGAGTTCGACGGAGACTGCAGTTGGGCAGACATACTCCGGTACCGTAAGAGCGCGATCGGCACGGTCGATCGCGCCACAGACTTTCTTTCGACGAGCAACACAAGGCTGGAGTAACAACCGCATGACCGAGGATCCGACACGTCGCCCTGGCGCTTCGTACGCTGCCGCTGGAGTGGATATCGAAGCCGGCGATCGGGCGGTGGAACTCTTCGCGCCACTCGCGAAGAGGGCCAGTCGTCCCGAGGTGATGGGTGGACTCGGCGGGTTCGCCGGGCTGTTCTCCCTCAAAGGTGACTACAAGGAACCGTTGCTCGCCGCCTCCACGGATGGAGTGGGCACCAAGCTTGCCGTTGCGCAGGCACTCGACAAGCACGACACGGTCGGGCTCGACCTGGTCGCAATGGTCGTCGACGATCTCGTGGTGTGCGGTGCCGAGCCGCTGTTCCTGCAGGATTACATTGCCGTGGGGCGCGTCGTACCCGAGCGTGTCGCGGAGCTCGTCGGAGGTATCGCCGAAGGCTGCATTCAGGCAGGCTGTGCGCTGCTCGGCGGCGAGACCGCGGAGCATCCAGGCGTGATGGCAGACGGTGACTACGATCTCTCCGCAACCGGCGTGGGCGTTGTCGAAGCCGATCAGGTGCTCGGCCCGGACCGGGTGCGTCCCGGCGACGTCGTCATCGGTATGGGCTCGTCCGGACTCCACTCCAATGGCTACTCCCTTGCGCGCAAGGTGCTTCTGGACATCGACCGCATGAGCCTCACCGCCCACGTCGACGAGTTCGGCCGCAGCCTGGGCGAGGAGATGCTCGAGCCGACCAGGATCTATGCCAAGGACTGCCTGGCACTCGCCGCCGAAACCGACGTTCGCACCTTCTGCCACGTCACCGGCGGCGGCCTCGCCAACAACCTCGGCCGCGTCATGCCCAAGGGACTCGTGGCGGAACTCGATCGCGGAACCTGGAGCCCGGCGCCCATCTTCGCGATGATCGCCCAGCGTGGTCGCGTGGAGCGCGCCGAGATGGAACAGACGTTCAACATGGGTGTCGGCATGGTGGCCATAGTGGCCCCCGAGGACGTGGATCGTGCTCTGGCCGTACTCACCGCCCGGCACATCGACTGCTGGACGCTCGGCAGCGTCAAGAAGTCGTCGGACGCCGAAAGCGCACGGGCCGTGCTCGCAGGAGATCACCCGCGCTTCTGAGCGCATGAACGGCAGCACGGAGGCCCACAAAAGGCCAGCAATGCAGAAATGAGGGGGAGCCGGAATCCGGCTCCCCCTCACTTCTTGTGCTTCACGACTCGGCGTTCACCCGGTCGGGTGCGACGCTGCCCGACCGGACATGCGGCGCGACGGCCGCATAGTCGGTGACGACTCAGCGTCGCCGCATAGTCGGTGACGACTCAGCGTCGCCGCATAGTCGGTGACGACTCAGCGTCGCCAGTCGTCGTCGTCATCCTCTCGGGAGTAGCCGTCCCTGTCGTTGGACGACCCACCTGCGAGTTCTCGTTGCAGGCTGTCGAAGTCCGTGGTCGGTACGCTGTACTTCAGCTCGCGTGCAACCTTGGTCTGCTTTGCCTTAGCCCGGCCGCGGCCCATGGCTGACCCCCTCGCGCTTTCGCGGGGCGGCCTGGGGAATTTGGCGGCCCCGTTGTGTGTGTAAGTTTCCTGCCACACACTCTAGCGTGGAAAAGGCTCTTCCGCTTCCATCAGGCCTCTATGGCCGTGTCTGATTTGTCTCACAGGGGCTGCGAACTGGCACGATGCGGAGAATACGGCTCAGAATATCCCCGGAATCGCCCGGACGGTGCCCACCCGGGCGCCGCCGCCGAGCACGGGGAGGCTGGCAAGGGACGCCAGATCTTCCGTCCACTCTGCTCCCAGGTGGTGGCAGAGTGCCGCAGCGATCGGCAGCAGCGCGCGTTCGTGACCGTCGTCGATCTTCACTGCGAACGCGGACCCGTCGGCGAGTGCGCCGGCATAGACGCCGTCGGCCCCCGACTTGCAGAGCAACCCGCGGACCGCGGGCATGAGCCGTGACTCGCTGCGACCCGTGCCGGAGACGAGGTACGGGTGTTCGCGCATCGCGTCGGCGACGGTCCGCTCGGGGGTACCCGCTTCAGCTGTGACGAGCGAGGCATAGATTTGAGCAAGGTGTGTCAGCGACAGTGGCACGATGGGCTGGCCGCAGCCGTCGATTCCGAGTTCGGGCTCGGCTTCCCCGCTGACCGCGGCAACGGTGGCGACGATCGCTTCTTGCAGCGGATGCGCGGGCTCGAGGTAACTGTCGAGAGGCCAGTCGTTGACGGCGCAGACGGCGAGCATCGCAGCGTGCCCGCCGGAACACGGCATGTAGAGGGGACGTGGCAATTCGCCGGAGGCGAGGAGTTCGGCCCGCGCGAAGTCGTCGAGGGGGTGTTCGTCCGGGCAGCGGAGCTGCGTCTCGGTGAGCCCGTACCGGGCGAGTAGTCCTTCGACGAGTTCGAGGTGGTCGGCTTCGCCGGAATGGGACGACGTGACGATGGCGAGTTCCGCGGTGCTTGTCGGCACGTACCCGTTGCTCAGCAGTGCGACGGCCTGCAGGGGCTTGTTCGTGGAGCGTGGATAGATCGGTGTGTGCGTTTCGCCGAGTTGAAGGATCGCCTCGCCATCGGGGCGTGTCCCGGCCACCGAACCGCGATGCACACACTCGCGAAACCCGGATCGGACGACTTCGATCAGCTCGACGCTCAATACATCACCCGTACTTTCAGTCCGGCCATTCGTTTCCGTGCCTTCTCGGCGACGGATGGCGACAGATCTTTCTGTTCGGCCAGCATGTCGGCGAACCGTTCGGGGTCTCGACCGGTGAACAGGTCGCGCACGGTGACGCCGTGATCGGGGACGAACACACGCGAAACGGTGTCGCCGGCGCGGACGGGGCCCGGCGCGACGACGCTCAGATAGGCGCCGGTGTCGCCACGCTCGGAGAATCGGGCCACCCACCGCGGCTCCTGGGCCCACACCCCGAAGGTGCCGCAGGGGGTCCGCGGGCCGGTCACCTCGAGTTCGGTGGTGTCGTCCCCGGAACCGACATCGACTGCCGAACCGATGCGCCACCGCTCACCGATGACCGCGTCGGTGATCGGCATCCCGCTGATGCGAAGGTTCTCGCCGAACCAACCGAACGGCAGACTCCGGTCGAGTTCGTGCTCCCAGCGAGCGGCTTCGGCGGCGTCGTACGCGTAGACAGCCTTGAAACGCCCGCCGTGATGCTCGGTGTCACAGACGTAATCGCCCGCCAGTCCGGCACGGTCCACGTGTACCGGCCCGGCGACCGGACGTTTGTCGATGGCAGTGCGGGTGACGCGGCGGGTGCCGCTGTCGCGTTCGGTGTGCAGGACGCATACTGCCTCCACGACTCCCGGAGCCTGGGGTGTGCTCATCGGCCGCGCAACTTCTCGACAGCGGCGCGGCCCGCTTGCACTCGGTCGTCGGTTTCGTCGGTGTCGGCGTCGATGGATGCGGCGCACGGCCCGGCGACCAACTCCGCGTCGGCGGGGACGGCTCGTTTGACGAGTGCGAGCGCGATGGGACCGAGCTCGTGGTGGTCGATGATGGTGCCGATACGGCCCACCGCGCGGCCGCCGGCGGTGACCGGCTCGCCGATCTCGGGTCGGCCGCCCGCGCTGCCGTCGAGGTGGAGCATCACCAGGCGGCGGGGCGGCTTCCCGAGATTGTGGACGCGGGCCACGGTTTCCTGCCCGCGGTAACACCCCTTCTCCAGATGCACGGCGCCTTGCTGTTCGGGGCCACCGATCCAACGGACCTCGTGCGGGATGGTGCGCTCGTCCGTGTCGAGTCCGATCCGCGCCCGGACCGAGGCGACCCGCAGCGCTTCGTACGTCCAGGTGCCCGCCGGTGCGGCGCCGGCGCCGGTCATCTTCTTCCACCACTCGGCCAGTCGTGCCCGGGGAACGAGCAGGTCGTAGGTATCGGATGTCGGCCACGGCATGCGCCGGACGAATCCTCCGCCGGGTACGGGCGTCGCCGCGTAGACATCGGTGGGCGGCGTGATTCCGATCTTCTCGAAGACCGTCGGCGCCTCGGGACCGAGGACGCTCAGCACAGCCATGTCGTTGCCGTCTCGGGGCCCGGCCTTCGACCAGAACACCATCTTGGTGAGAAAGGACAGCAGATCGGGCCCGCGGCCGGCCTCCGTGTCGATCCAGGTGACATCGTCGAAGTCGGTCTGCACGAAATGGTGCTCGACCCGTCCGTTGATGTCGAGGCTGAGATTCTCCGCGCTGGAGCGGTCGGGGAGGCTTGCCACGTGTTGACTGGAGATGGTGTGAAGCCACGTCAGCCGCTCAGGGCCGTCGATGGAGATCACGAAACGGTGAGACCGGTCGATCACCACGCACCCACGCTCTGCCGACCGCTGTTCACCGAGCGGATCGCCGTGATGCCACGCGACGCCTGTGTCCGGTGAACCTTCCGGGGGCGGCACCGCGCCGGGCATGGAGAGAAGTGCACTGGCAGCTACGGGAGCGTTGTCGACCACGCCTCCAGTCTAGGGATCGCCCCGCCGGGCGCCAGGGCCCACGGCCGATATGTCAGGTGCGCGCTACCGCACACGGCCGATATGCCCGACCGGGGATTCCGGCCGATGCGCTTACGTGGGCGTTCCGGCCGATACTCTGATCGGTATGTCCGATCGAGTGTTGGTGACGCTGGACCGCAAGATCCGTGATGCGGACGAGCCGCTTCTGTACGCCGACGACTTGGCAGTCGTGCGTGGTGACGGCGTGTTCGAGACGTTGCTCGTCCACCAGGCCCGCGCGTGCAAGGTCGAGCCGCACTTGTCGCGACTGTTGTCCTCGGCGCGGGCGCTCGGTCTGCCCGACCCCGACCCCGTGCAATGGCGTGGCGCGATCGACGTTGCCGCGCAGCAATGGGGCTCGGCTCGTGAAGGTGTGATGCGGCTCGTGCTCACGCGTGGCCGCGAGAGCGGGGGAGCGCCCACGGCGTTCGTGATGGTCGGACCCGTCTCGGAGGCCGTGACGAAGGCTCGGCGCGACGGAGTGGCTGCTTTGACGCTGGATCGGGGGTTCTCGGTCGACTTTTCGGCGAACGCGCCGTGGCAACTGCTCGGCGCGAAGACTCTGTCGTATGCGACGAACATGGCGGCCTTGCGGTACGCGGCGCACTACGGCGCCGATGATGTGATCTTCCTCAGTAGTGAGGGTTATGTGTTGGAAGGGCCACGTTCTTCGGTGGTGATTGCGCGTGACAAGACGTTCATCACCCCGCCGCCCGAGCAAGGAATTCTTCCGGGCACGACGCAGGGGGCGCTGTTCTCGGTGGCACGCAGCAGAGGGTATCGGTGTGAGTACGCTTCGTTGCGGCCTGCTGATCTCATTGTGTCCCAGGGTGTTTGGCTAGTATCTAGTGTCACCAAGGCGGCTCGTGTGCACACTTTGGACGGGATGCAGTTGCCGCCCGCGCCTCGCGGGGACGAGTTCTTCGACATGGTGAGCATTGCTATCGAAACCGCCGGTATGGACTCCGCTCAGGCTTGACAGGTCTACTACGGTTCGTAGTAGAAAACGGCTGCGGGCCACCGAAGGTCCGCAGTATTTTGTGATGCAGGGTTCGGGCGCAAGCCCATGCCTCGGACCCGAAGCCTGTCCTAGGGCCCAGCCTTGGAGTAGCCGTGGATGCGTTGGACATCGCCCGGTGGCAATTCGGTATCACCACCGTCTACCACTTCATTCTCGTTCCGCTGACCATCGGACTCGCGCCGATGATCGCCGTGATGCAGACGATGTGGGTGATCACCAAGAAGGACCACTGGTATCGGCTCACCAAGTTTTTCGGCAAGCTCTTCCTCATCAACTTCGCGCTCGGTGTCGCGACGGGAATCGTGCAGGAGTTCCAGTTCGGTATGAACTGGAGCGAGTACTCGAGGTTCGTCGGCGACGTGTTCGGCGCGCCGCTCGCGCTCGAAGGGCTGGTTGCCTTCTTCCTCGAGTCGACGTTCCTGGGCCTGTGGATCTTCGGCTGGGGTCGTCTGCCGAAAATCGTGCACCTGGCCACGATCTGGATGGTAGCCATCGGCGTCAACGCGTCGGCGTATTTCATCATCGCTGCCAACTCGTTCATGCAGCACCCGGTGGGGGCCCGATACAACCCCGAGACCGGCCGCGCCGAATTGACCAGCATCTGGGAGTTGCTTACCAACAACACCGCCATGGCGGCCTTCCCGCACGTGGTTGCCGGTGCCTTCTTGACGGCTGGAACCTTCGTCGCCGGGGTTGCCGGCTGGTGGATGGTGCGCAACATGCGCCGTGCGCGTGCAGAGGCTCTTGAGCCCGGTGGAGCAGAAGCTGCCGAGAAGATGCAGCACGAGGCACGGACCATGTTCCGTCCCGCGGCACGGTTCGCCATGGCGGTGATGATCATCTCCGGTGTCGGCCTGATCGTCACCGGTGACATCCAGGGCAAGCTGATGTTCGAGCAGCAGCCGATGAAGATGGCCTCCGCCGAATCACTGTGCCACTCCGAAACCGACCCGAAGTTCTCGATTCTCACTGTCGGGACTCACAACAACTGCGACGGTGTCACCCACGTTCTCGAGGTTCCGTTCGTCCTCTCGTACCTGGCCGAGGGGAAGTTCACCGGTGTTCACCTGCAGGGTGTCGAAGATCTGCAGGCGCAGTACGAGGAGCAGTTCGGCCCGGGAAACTACCGGCCCAACCTCTTCGTCACCTACTGGGCGTTCCGCGCGATGATCGGTCTCGCCGCAGGATCCGCTCTGCTCGCGGTCGTCGGGTTGTGGGTTACCCGACGCGGCCGGGTTCCGGACCAGAAATGGTTCGGATGGTTGAGTATTGCTGCGATTCCCACGCCGTTCCTTGCCAACAGTGCAGGCTGGATCTTCACGGAGATGGGCCGACAACCGTGGGTGGTGCATCCCAACCCGACCGGCGTGGACCAGATTCGGTTGACCGTCGAGCAAGGCGTGTCGGATCACTCTGCGGGGACGGTGTTGGTCTCGTTGATCACACTCACCTTCGTGTACGCGGCCCTGGCGGTCGTATGGTTCGCGCTCATTCGGCGATACACGATCGAAGGACCGCTCGAACACGACGCGCACCCACCGGGTGAGGACGATCACGACGAGCCGGACGATCCGGACAAGCCCCAACAACTCTCGTTCGCGTACTAGGAGACGGTCATGGGACTTCAAGAAGTGTGGTTCATCCTGATCGCGGTGCTGTTCACCGGCTACTTCGTGCTCGAGGGATTCGATTTCGGTGTCGGCATGCTGATGCCGGTGCTCGGCCGCCGCAAGGACCCGCAGGGCGATACCCGACGACGCGTGGTGCTCAATACGATCGGCCCGGTCTGGGACGGCAACGAGGTGTGGCTCATCACGGGTGCCGGCGCACTGTTCGCCGCCTTCCCTGAGTGGTACGCGACGCTGTTCTCGGGGTTCTATGCGCCGCTCCTGCTCATTCTGGTCGCCCTGATCGTGCGGGTGTGCGCCATCGAATATCGCGGCAAGATGGACGAGGACGTCTGGCGTCGCCGTTGCGACTGGGGAATCATCTTCGGCTCGTGGGTTCCGGCTGCCCTGTGGGGATTCGTGTTCGCGAACATTCTGCGCGGCGTGGACATCGACGAGGACAAGCAGATGACGTCGAGCCTCGTCGATCTCCTCAACCCGTACGCACTGCTGGGCGCGGTGACGACTGCCCTCGTGTTCGCGTTGCACGGTGCGGTCTTTCTCGCTCTCAAGACCGGTAAAGACGTCCGCGCAGACGCCGTGAGGCTGGCGGCACAACTGTCGATTCCGACGCTGCTGGTGGCCGGTGCATTCGTGGTGTGGACGCAACTCGCCTACGGAAAGAGCTGGACCTGGATCCTGGTTGCGCTCGCTGCGGGCGCACTCCTCGGCGTGGTCGCACTGACTCGGGCCGAGCGCGAGGGCTGGGCGTTCGCACTCACCACCGTGACAGTTGCCGCCACCACCGTGCTGCTCTTCGCGTCGCTCTTCCCGCAGGTCATGCCGTCCACCCTCGACCCGGCATTCGATCTCACCATCGAGAACGCGTCCTCGAGCCCGTACACGCTGAAGGTGATGACGTGGGCGGCAGCCTTCCTCACCCCAATCGTGATGATCTACCAGGGCTGGACGTACTGGGTATTCCGGCAACGGATTTCGGCCGATCAGATCCCGCCGTCGATCGGGCTGAAGTTCGAGCGTAAATGACTGTGATCACGACGGAGGAGAAGCGCCCGCGCGGACCCGTCGATCCGAGGCTGTGGCGCTACTCCGCATCGGCGCGCCGCTACCTGGTCGTGACCGTGGTTCTGTCGACCCTGGACGTGATCATGGTGATCGCGACGGCGCTTGTGATCGGACGCGTGCTCGCGGGCGCCATCACCGCGGGGGAGACGGACTGGAACCGTTGGAACACCGAACTCTGGGTGCTCGCCGGTGCGGTGTGTGCCCGCGTCGTTCTCTCGTGGGCGACCACCCGATACGCGGACCGTGCCGCCCATCGGGTGGTCGCCGAACTCAAGGACGAGGTTCTTGTCGCCGCAACGCGCATGCGGCCACGGGATCTCGACGCTCGGCGCGACGAGATCGCCACCGTTGTGACGAGGGGAACAGACGGTCTGATCCCGTATCTCACCGGATATCTGCCTGCTCTGATCCTCGTCGGAACCCTCACGCCCGCAACGCTGTCCGTCATCTGGTGGCAAGACGTGACCTCCGCGATCATCGTGGTGATCACGTTGCCCCTCATCCCTGTCTTCATGATTCTCATCGGATTGCTCACCAAGGGGAAATCACGCCGGACGCTCGACGCGATGACCGCGCTGTCCTCGCAACTTCTCGACCTCCTGGCGGGGCTTCCGACGCTCCGGGCCCTCGGGCGCGAACAGGGGCCGGCCGGTCGCATACGTGAACTCGGTGACGCTCACCGGAGAACCACGATGTCGGCACTGAAGATTGCGTTCCTGTCGTCGATGGTGCTGGAGTTGCTGGCCACCCTGAGTGTGGCCCTCATAGCGGTCAGCATCGGCTTGCGTTTGGTGTACGGCGAGATGGCGCTCGAGGCCGGCATCGTCGCTCTGATCCTCGCGCCGGAGGTGTATCTACCGCTCCGCATGGTGGGTACCAAGTTCCACGCAGCGGAGGACGGTATGGCCGCGGCCGAACGAGCCTTCGCGGTGATCGACGCCCATCCGGAAGCGGAGCCGTCCACCGCACACGGCACGGTTGCCGTGCCCACGGAAGTTGGGCGCATCGCACTGCAGGGAATAGGTGTGCGTTCGCGGAGCGGCCGTGCCCCGCACCGCCTGGACGCTGAATTCGAACCCGGACGGATCACCGCCCTCACGGGCCCGAACGGCTCGGGCAAGTCCACTGCCCTCCAAGTTCTGCTCGCCCTCACCGAACCCGATCGGGGGTCCGTCACGGTCGACGGGGTGGCACTGACCTCCCTCGACCGGGAGCAGTGGTGGTCGCGGGTGGCGTGGCTGCCGCAACACCCGGTTCTGTTGCCCGGAACGGTGGACGAGAACCTCCACCTGACCGGTGAGGTGCACGAGCTCGGTTCGGCGGCCCGGGCAACCGGATTCGACGAAGTGCTCGCGGAGCTTCCCGAAGGCACGAACACCGTCATCGGAGCCGGTGGTGTGGGGTTGTCGCTCGGTCAACGCCAGCGCCTGGCGTTGACCCGGATCCTGGCCACGTCGCGGCCCGTCGTACTGCTGGACGAGCCGACCGCCCACCTCGACGATGTCACCGAACAGACGGTGCTGAATTCGATACGGGCGCTTGCCGACCGTGGTCACAGCGTGGTGCTGGTGGCGCACCGTCCGTCCGTCGTCGCGATCGCGGACACCGTGGTGGAGGTGCGCTCAGATGACGAGTGATCCGCTGCTGCGGGCGATGCGCCTATTGGAACTGTCGCCGCGCCGGGTGCTGATGGCAGTGGGCGCCGGGGTGGTCACGCTCGGCAGTGCGTTGGCGCTCGCCGTACTGTCCGCGTGGCTGATCACGCGGGCCTGGCAGATGCCGCCAGTTCTCGATCTCACCGTCGCAGTGGTTGCCGTTCGTGCGCTGGGTATCACCCGCGGCTTGTTCCGCTATCTCGAGCGACTGGCCACACACGACACCGCACTTCGCGGCACCACATCGGCCCGGTCCCGTATCTACCGTGTTCTCGCGGACGGCGACCCGGCTGCCGCGTCCGGACTGCGGCGCGGGGATCTTCTGGCTCGGACCGGCGCCGATGTGGACGCGCTGGGCGACGTGGTGGTGCGCGCCCTCGTGCCGATGGCCGTGGCGGTGGTGCTGTCTCTCGCCGCGGTGGGAGTGCTGGCCGTGATCTCACCTGCTGCGGCGCTGGTTCTGGCCGTGGCCTTGGTGGTGTCTGGCGTCGTGGCTCCAGCATTGTCGGCACGCGCCGCACGGCGGGCGGAAAACGACAGCGCCCAGGCCCGCGCCGCGTTCAGTGAGGCAGCGGTGACAGCCCTGGATTGTGCGGCGGAACTGCAAGTCGCGGGGCGTCTGGACGAGGCGACCGAACGGGCACGACGTGCGGAGAGCGATGCTGTGGATGCTCTCGACCGTGCCGCCCCGCGTCACGCGATCGCATCCGCCGCCACTCCGCTGGCGATCGGTGCGAGTGTTCTCGGCTCGTTGCTGATCGGGCTGTTGCTGTACGCACCCGGCACCATGAGCCCGATGGCACTCGGGATTCTCGTGCTGACGCCGCTGTCCGCATTCGAAGCGACGTCGACGCTGCCCGACGCGGCCATCGCCCTGAGCCGCGCCCGGATCGCGGCGCGGCGAATTCTGGTTGTCCTCGACGCCGCGGAAAGCGGTACGCGCCGGGGTGAGGTTCGGTGGGACGGGACGGGATCCCTGCATGCGCGTGAGCTTCGCTGCGGTTGGGAAGGCGGCAAGGTGACCGACCCGATCGACCTCGATCTGGATCCCGGCAGAAGGGTCGCGGTAGTCGGTGCCAGTGGCAGCGGCAAGACGACCTTGCTCATGACCCTGGCGGGCTTGCTGCCTGCGGTCGAGGGAACAGTGCGCGCCGGACGGACCGATATTGCGGATGGCACCGACTTTGTTGATGTTCTTCCCGCGGATCTACGCCGAGCGGTGGGCTTCTTCGCGGAAGACGCCCACCTGTTCGAAACGTCGGTTCTGGAGAATTTGCGGGTGGTCCGTGGTGACGTGACCGAAGCCGAGGCGAGGGAGGTTCTGTCGGCCGCCGGTGCGGGGGAGTGGCTGGCGGAACTGCCCGAGGGCGTGCACACGACGCTCGGCGGCGGTGCGCGGGCGGTGTCCGGAGGCCAGCGTCGAAGGCTACTGCTTGCGCGGACCCTACTGTCCAACGCACCGATCGTGTTGCTCGACGAACCGACCGAACATCTCGACGACGAGGCCGGCGGGCGGCTACTGCGCGATCTCCTCGATCGTGAAAGCGGGCTCATACCGGCCGAGCGCACCGTTGTGGTCGTCACGCATCAGCTTCCCGCAGACACAGCCGCCGACCAGGTGATACGGGTTGATTCCGTGGAGAGAAATAATCCGTTGCTCACCCGGTGAGTGCGGCGTACCTTCTTGGTTACACGAGGAAGGAGGTGGTCTGAAGTTGAAGAACAGACGGACACGTGAGGTGGCTGCCAGCTAGCCGCTACCGCTGACGGAATTCACTGACCGCGCGAGCGGCTGGCGAATCCCAGGCAGCTACCCGGCCCTCGAGTCTCGGCCCTGTCCAGGTCGGTTCCGGTTCGCACCGGAGGACTCGGGGGCCGTTTGCTGTCTACGAGAGGTTCGCTGCAGCCTCAGCCGATGTAGCGGGAGAGGCGCGCAGACAGTCGGGGCACCAGATCGCCGTCGGCGATGATGCGCTCCTCGACGTACGCGAGATCGCCACCCTCGACGATTCCGTACAGGCGCTTCGCGCCGCCCATCAGCGCACCGGATGTGGAACGAATGACCACGTCGGTGGCGAGTTCCCAGGACGACTGGGTCAGTGCCTTGCCGTAGTACAACTCGACGACGCCGGAGCTGTGCGTCAGCAGAAGTTCGACGACCTCTTCGTTGGTGCTGCCGGGGACTCCGTCACCGCTCATGCGCCAGAATCCGGATTCACGCAGGTCCGGGCGAACGTACTCGCCATCTGCGTCGAGAACCCAACTCTGCGATTCCCACGCCAGGTAGGGGCCGCCGTTGTGCGAAACCACGATCTGCTGACCGAAACGGTAATCGTCTCCGGTCTCGGGATCGTGCCCCTCACCTTCACCTCGCCACACGCCTACGAGCGGCAGGACCGCGAGGAGTTCGGGGTTCAGATCCGGACCCAGGCGAAGATTCGCCGTGTCCTCGGGGAGCGGTAGGTCGGGCAGTGCGGGGATGTTGCGACCCGCAGTCGACTTGGAACGCTCGACCGCGTCTGCCACTGCGGCATCGCCGCTGCCACGCCGGATTCCGGGCTGATCGGATGACTGATCGCGCCCCTCGTCGGACGGATTACTCACGATTCGTCGGTGACCAGCCGGTACAGAACGTACGCCGTGAACCACAGAATCAGCAGCGTTGCGAGACCTAGGAGAACCTCGAAGAAGATGACCACGGACCCCATCTTAAACCGTCGTTCTCACATGGACGAAATGACCCCTTTCTCGTAGTGCGCGTTGTACCGTCTCCATTCTGTCTTTCACTTCGTATCCCCTGCTTCGTCTCTATCGGAGGTTCCATGCCCTTTTCTCGTGCCAATTTCGAGCGCGTGTCGAAAGGGGTGATCGCGGTGGGGGTCGTCGCCATGACGTTCCCAGGGCTCGCTCATGCCCAGTCTCCCGGCTTCGGTTCCTCGGGGCCGGCATCCGGTTCTTCCGAAGAGGCTTCGGAACGGGGAGTACACCCTGACAACTACGGAGCCGGCTGCCCGGACACGATGCTCGTTGCCATATCGGGAGGCGGCGATGCCGACGCAGAGCACCCACCCCTACGCGAGGTGGAGGGGTTGTTCTCGAACTGGGTCAGCAAGGTCACCGCCCCCGTTGGGGAGCGTTTCGCTGATCGACCGGGCACGGTCGGCTGGGCGTACGTGCCGTATCCGGCCACCTACGGAGTGGCGCTGTTCGAACCGGTTCCTGCGTATCAGGAGTCGGTGGCTACCGGTGTTGCGGCAATGAACCGGATTCTCGACGACAAGAAGAGGCAGTGCGGTGACGCCACCGAGTTCGTCCTGGTCGGCTACAGCATGGGTGCCGAGGTCACCGAGCGTGTTGCGCGCGACATCGGGCACCGCGATTCGTCGGCGGTGGTCACAGCGGACGACATCGCCGGAGTTGCGCTGTTCGCGGACCCGTACAGGCAGGCAGGGGCTCCGTTCCTCGGGGAACCAGGCCCGTCGGGTGGGGGATTCATGTCCTCCGAGCCTGCCGACTACGGTGCGCTGGCCGACAAGATCACCTACGCCTGCCGTCCCTACGACATCGCCTGCGACGCTCCCGACCAGATCGCCATCCTCGACCTGGCACTGGGCTTTCTCGGGCGCATGCACTTCACCCTCGCCGACCCCGGTCAAACGATCCGGGACTTCCGTGCGGCCGTCGCCGACGTGGCGAGCCGGACCATCGTGCACATTGCAACTCGCGAGGACTGGTTCGAGTCCGACGAATCGTTCCTCGACGTGCTGCGCAAAGTAGTGGACGAGACCTACGACCCGGACGGTCCTGGTAAGAACACCGAGTACACGCCCGAACAGAAGGCCGCGATGCTCGACTGGGCGATGGGTCCGGGTTCGGATGTGGTGAAGGCGAAGCTGAAGGAAGAAGGTGCCGGATTCGTCGAGGACAACCGCGACATCTTCGAGCTGGTCACGAAGCCCTACATTTTTCTCGGGTTCATCCAGCACATGGCTTACTGGAACAACGATCCGAACGATCCGTGGCTCTGGGAGAGCGAGAAGATCGTCGACTGGATCGTGTCCTTGGTGGAGCAGGAAAACGTTTCACTGCCCCAATAGGGGGGCAACGCCCCCTGTGAGTGGTTTGGGGGGGGGGAGACAAGCCCCACCCCAACAACCCCGACGCCCACAACAGG
>NZ_JBUYWD010000014.1:0-42383 GCF_055231015.1 Rhodococcus quanlei
CCCGGCCCCATAGGGGGTGGCACCGCCCGCTGGGCGGGGTGGGCGCCCCCCCCCCCCCCCCCACCACTCACAGGCCGTAGGCCTACTCCTGGCCGACGGTGACGTCGACGTTGTGCACGCCTGCGCCGGTCGGGTTCACCTTGCCGGTGCCGTTGCCCGAGCTCGACAGGGCGCGAAGCGTCCAGTCGCCGGGGGCGGCGAAGAAACGGAAGTCGCCGGTGCCGGACGCCACGACCTCGGCCGTGAACTCGCCGGATCCGTCGAGGAGGCGAACGAAGGCGCCACCGATGGGCTGGCCGTCAGCAGCGAGGACACGGCCGGTGATGACCGTTTCCTTCTCGACGTCCACGCCCGCGGGCAGGGTCTGAGTCTGAACGGGTGCTCCGCACATGTCTAGTTGACCTCCAGTTCGATGGGGGCGCCGACGAGTGAGCCGTACTCGACCCAGCTGCCGTCGTAGTTCTTGACGCCTGATTTGCCGAGGATTTCCTGCAGAACGAACCAGGTGTGGCTGGAACGCTCGCCGATACGGCAGTACGCGATGGTCTCCTTGGACTCGTCGAAGCCCTTGTCGGCGTACAGCTTCTCGAGGTCGTCGTCCGACTTGAACGTGCCGTCCTCGTTGGCGGTGGTGCTCCACGGGATGTTGATGGCGCCGGGAACGTGGCCACGCTGCTGCGCCTGCTCCTGCGGGAGGTGCGCCGGCGCGAGGATCTTGCCGGAGAATTCGTCGGGCGAACGAACGTCGACGAGGTTCTTGTTTCCGATGGCGTCGATGACCTCGTCACGGAACGCGCGGATCGAGACGTCCGGAGCCTCGGCTTTGTACTGCGTGCTCTCGCGGGTGACCGTGTCCTTGGACAGCGGGCGTCCGTCGAGTTCCCACTTCTTGCGGCCACCGTCGATCAGCTTGATGTCCTTGTGGCCGTACAGCTTGAAGTACCAGTACGCGTACGCGGCGAACCAGTTGTTGTTGCCGCCGTAGAGGACGACGGTGTCGTCGTTGGCGACACCCTTCGCCGAGAGCAGGTCCGAGAACTGCTGCTGGTTCAGGAAGTCACGACGGACTCCGTCCTGCAGGTCCTTGCGCCAGTCGAGGCGGATTGCACCTTCGATGTGGCCGCCGTCGTATGCGCTGGTGTCCTCGTCCACCTCGACGAAGACCGTCTTGGGGGCGTTGAGGTTCTGCTCAGCCCAGTCGGCGGAGACTAGGACGTCGGAGCGAGCCATGGTGTTCCTTTCGGTATTGCTTGCTGGTTGCGAGCGGGGACTTGTCGGTTGGAGCGGTTGTTCTGTGGAGCGGGGTTATGCGGGTGTTTGTTCGGTGAGTTTTCTGAATCTGGCGACGAGCGGGTAGATGCGGCAACCGAGGCAGATTCCGAACGCGGCGTTGAGCAGTGCTGCGAACAGCGCGAAGCCGGTGGCGATTGCGCCGACCAGTCCGGATCCGCCGAGGAATCCGACGGCTCCCACGGCCGCGAACACGAAGCCGACGAGCTGGGCGAACCCGAGCGGCGCCACCGGTTCGGTCTCCGTGGCGGGCCCGTTTCGCGGTGCGACGAGTGCGGCGTAGACGGCGCCGTACGGGCTGCGTCTCGGGCCGAGGGCAGCGCCGAGGGCGAACACCACTGCCTGCGCTGCCACCAGTATCCCGGCGGCGACCGGGGAGAAGGACGCGACGAGGAGGGTGACGGCGAGGACCGCGGTGGTTACCCAGGCCGCGAATCGCGGACCGCGAACATCTACCTGATCAGGCGTGTGGGTTGTGGACATTTACCGTGCTCCTGGGCTGTGGACTGGCTGTCTGGACCGGACGAGAGAGATCTCGTCGGGTGGGGTGATCACGTGAGCAGAATGCTCGGCGTCAGATGATGGTGACGGCCGCGTGATCAGCAGCAGATACAGCAACAGCCCCCGAGGCGGCACAGGTCCACTGCGCGGCGACGGGTGAGCATGAGCTCCTGGCTGGTTTGCACGACGACCACTTTACCTGGTTCTTCAGGATTTGGAATCCGGGGTCCGAGTCAGTGGGGTGAGCGCCCCTTCGAGGTCGGGGGCGGTGGGGACGCCGGATACCCGGAATCGTTCTGCGCGGTCCCGGTCGAGAACGAAGGTGGTCGGCAACGACATGACGCCGAGTTCTCGGGCAAGCGAGGGGTATTCGTCGATATCGAGTTCGATGTCCACGGGCGGGACAGGGGTGTCTGCGAGTCTGTCGATTACCTGACCGGCCACTCTGCGCACGGCAGCGCAGGGCCCGCACCACTGTGCCGAGAAGTGCAACAGAACGGGATGCCCACCGCTCACCCCGGCCGCACTCAGTAGAGCGAGCCGGGAGTCGGTGGGGGCCGCGGAACGCTCGATCGTGCGGACCTTGCCTTCGCGCGCTCGCACGAACAGTCCGACGGCGAGTGCCGCCGCGACGGCCCCGATGAGCAGCGCGACCTCGATCATGACTTGCGCAGCTCCCGAAGGTCGACGACCACGTTCTCGCCGACACCTTCGATCACGATCTGCGAGCCTTCCGCGTAGACCTCGGTGGGCAGGACCCCGAACGGAATCACGGAGGTTTCGATCGTCTTGCTGAACACGTCGAGGATCGCGGGAGCGAGGCCCGGCGGGATGGTGAAGTCGGCTTTGCCCTCGGGACCGAAGTAGAAGTCGCTGGCCACGATCTGCACACGGGGGCCGTCGAGAATCAGATCGGCTTGCACGCTCACCGCGGTCTCGACCGGGCCGATGGGGACGGTGCCGGTGAGGACGACGCCCTCGGTGGTCGGTGTACCGGAGCCCCCGGAGCCGCCCGTGCCGTCCGACTTGTCGGCAGGAGGCGCGGACACCTGAAGGTCGGGAATGCCGAGGAACTGGCCCAGCACGGTGGCGTCGATCATCATGCGGCCCTCGAGACGGTCGACCGGCACGGTCTGAACGGCACCGTCGATCACCTCGGACGCCGGTGCCTCGGCGCCCATGAGGTTGGCCTCGATCGTCACCTCGCCGACGAGGTCGCTCTCGACGCCCTGTGCGCGGAACTCGATGTTGTCGTATTTTCCGGCCCACGCCTGGGTGAGGAACGGGAACCCGTGGACGGTGACCGCCGGGTCTGCGTCGAGATGGCCGCCGTCGCGCAGCTCCCGGGAGAGGCGGTATTCGGTGTAGGCCGCCGAGCCGAAGTCGACGACGAGCCCCAGCCCCAGGATCAGGGCGATTCCGATGATGAGTTTGCGCACCCGACCATTGTGGCCCACACATGCGTCGACCCCTACCTGGAAGTGCCATGGGCGGCAGGTGTGCCCTTTCTGCGCACAGCTGCGCAGTTGTGTATGGGTGGCGCGCTAGGCTGTCTGCGACCAAACAGTGTTTGCGACCCATCAGTGTTGGTGACCCCCAGATAGGAGGCAGTGTGGAGCTGCTGCTTCTTACGTCCGATCCGAATCCGGAATCCGTACTTCCTGCGCTCTCCTTGCTGCCCCACACTGTTCGACCGGCCCCGACGGAAGTTTCGTCGCTTCTGGAAGCCGGCGCGGCCGATGTTGCGCTCGTCGACGCGCGCACCGATCTGGCCTCGGCGCGCAGTTTCTGCAGACTTCTGGGCAGCACTGGCTCACCCGTTCCTGTTGTGGCGGTGGTCACAGAAGGTGGGCTGGTCGCGGTCAACGCGGACTGGGGTCTCGACGACATCTTGCTTCCGGGGACCGGTCCCGCCGAGATGGATGCCCGGTTGCGTTTGTTGGCCGCCAGAAGCGGTGGCGCGGTGAGTGCGGAGGCCGCCGGGAAGATCACACTCGGTGAGCTCGTCATCGACGAGGGGACGTATACGGCCCGGTTGCGTGGCCGCCCACTGGATCTGACGTACAAGGAGTTCGAACTTCTCAAGTACCTCGCGCAGCATGCAGGCCGCGTCTTCACCAGAGCGCAACTACTGCAAGAGGTTTGGGGATACGACTTCTTCGGTGGCACCCGCACGGTCGACGTCCACGTGCGTCGCTTGCGAGCCAAACTGGGAAGTGAGCACGAATCTTTGATCGGCACCGTCCGTAACGTCGGATACAAGGCGGTGCGGCCGACGCGCAGTAAGTCCGGGGGACAGGCTCCGGGGCCTGCGCCGAACGACGACGAGGACGATTTTTCACCAGAGGACGGTTAGAAGCGGTATGACGTGGGCGCAGAGTGTGGATGATCAGCGGGTCGCGCAGGTGAAGGACCTGATTGCCCGCGCCGTCGTGGTGGACGGCACTGCGCCGATGTCGGACGACGCGCTACGTGGTCTCGCTGGAGGTGCGGGCATCTCGCATCGGGTCGAGGTCGATGCCGACGGCGTCGCCATCGGTTATGCGCAGCGGCGCACAGGTCACGGCGAGCATCCGGACATGGCCGAGATCGTGGTGGCGCCAGAGAGCCGGAACCGCGGAATCGGTGCCGACTTGGTCGCCGACGCACTCACTGGCGGTGGCCTGGGTGCGCAGGTCTGGGCACACGGTGATCTCGTGTCGGCCCAGGCAGTGGCGCGCAAACTCGGCCTCGTCGGTGCCCGTGAGCTCGTGCAGATGCGACGGCCCCTCGACATCCCGGTACTTCCCGACATCGTCGTTCCGGAGGGCGTGTTCCTTCGTACCTATGCCGGCCCGGAGGACGATGCGGAAATCCTCAGGGTGAACTCGGCGGCCTTTGCATGGCACCCCGAACAGGGCGCCATGTCCGCCACGGATCTGGCCGAACGTCGCGGCGAATCCTGGTTCGACCAGGCAGGGCTGTTCCTGGCCTTCGCTGACGACGACCCGGACACCCTTCTCGGCTTTCACTGGACCAAAGTCCATGCGGCGGGAGCCGATTCCGAAGCGATCGGCGAGGTGTATGTGGTGGGGATCTCACCCGAGGCGCAGGGGCGGGGTCTCGGGCGGGTGCTCACGCTCGCCGGCCTGCACTATCTGCGAAACCTGCAGCTCGGGGCGGTGTTGTTGTACGTCGAGGGTGACAACTGCGCTGCATTGCGCACCTATGAGCGTCTCGGGTTCGAGCGCTTTCACGTCGACACGGCGTACGCCTACCCCGAAACCTGACATTTCGCCCGGCCTGTTCACTCTCCGTTCACTTACCGTGGGGTAGCCGGACATTAGTCACCTCTACGTTTCTCCATGGGCAGCCCGCGCTGCCTGGTGCAGAGTTCAACGAACCGCGCCTCATGTCGATGCCCGGAACCGGGCGCGACGAGTAGCGATTTCCGGAGGAGACCAGGTGAATTTCAAGCGTAGCGGCGCCCTGTTCGGTGCCGTGGCCGTTGGGGCCATGACGTTGTCCGCGTGCGGCACCGACAACAACTCCGCAGCGAGCGATATCGACCCGGCGTCCTCCGCTGCGACATGCGAGGGCAAGGAGAATCTTTCTGCAGCCGGCTCCTCCGCCCAGAAGAACGCCATGGACCAGTTCGTGGCCACCTACATCGCCGTGTGCGAGGAGAAGGACAAGAGCGTCAACGTCGCGTACAACCCCAGCGGATCGGGTGCGGGGCGTACTCAGTTCATCGCCGGAAACATCGACTTCGCAGGCTCCGACTCGGCTATCGAGGGTGAGCAGGCAGAGCAGGCCAAGGAACGCTGCGCCGGCGGCGAGGCATGGAACCTGCCCCTCGTGTTCGGGCCGGTCGCCATCGCCTACAACGTCGACGGTGTGGACAACCTGGTGCTCAGCGGTGAGACCATCGCCAAGATCTTCAACGGTTCGATCACCAAGTGGAACGACCCGGCCATCGCCGCGCTCAACGAGGGCGTCGAACTCCCGGATACGAACATCACCCCGATCGTGCGCTCCGACTCCTCCGGTACCACCGACAACTTCCAGCAATACCTCGAGGCAGCCTCGAACGGTGCCTGGACTTCCGGTGCCGGCTCCGACTTCACCGGCGGTGTCGGTGAAGGTGCCAAGGGTTCGGCCGGTGTTGCGCAGGCAGTCGCCACCGCACCGGGATCGATCACCTACGTCGAGTCCTCGTTCGCGCAGCAGCAGGATCTGTCGGTCGCCCAGATCGACAACGGGTCCGGCCCGGTGGAACTGACCGACGAGTCGGCCGGCAAGGCCATCGCGGGCGCGGAGTTCAAGGGTGAGGGTGTCGGCGACATGGCTCTCGACCTCACCTCGATCTTCGGATCCACCGAACCCGGCACCTACCCGCTGGTGCTCGCGACGTACGAGATCGTGTGCTCGTCCGGCTACGACGCGGAAACCTCTGCAGCCGTGAAGTCCTTCCTGACCAGCGCTGCGAACGAGGGACAGACCAAGTTGGCGGAGCTGGGCTACGTGCCGCTGCCCGACTCCTTCCAGGAAAAGCTCACCGAGTCGATCAACGCGATCGCCTGATTCGATTCCTACCGTTCGGACCGCCCGTGATTTCATATTCAGACCAGGAGATTGCGAACTCATATGAGTGACGCGCAGACTCAGTCAACATCTCGCGACCTCGGCTCTGCTTCACGCGGGGCCGAGGTGGGCGGTCCGAGCGGTATTTCGGAGGCACCTTTGGGGTCCAAGAAAGTCGAACCAGATTTCGAAACGTCGAATTCCGGTAAGACAGCGAAGCCCGGTAAGGGTGTGACACGGCCCGGTGACCGGATCTTCCGGTCCATGTCCACGGGCTCCGCGGCCTTCATCTCCATTCTGATCGCCGCAATCGGGTTCTTCCTCGTCTGGCGCGCGGTACCTGCGCTCAGCCGGAACGAGGCCAACTTCCTCACCAGCCGTGAATGGGTCACCGTCGACATCACCGATATGCACTTCGGTGTCCTCGACCTGCTGCAGGTCACCGTCCTGGTGTCACTGTTCGCGCTGGTACTCGCGATGCCGGTGGCACTGGGTATCGCCATCTTCCTCTCGTCGTACTCGCCCGAATGGTTGAAGCGTCCGCTCGCCTACGTCGTCGACCTTCTCGCGGCGGTTCCGTCGGTCGTCTACGGCCTGTGGGGCCTGCTGGTCTTCGCTCCTGCAATTCGCCCCGTGGCGTTGTGGCTGAACGAAAACCTCGGCTGGTTCCCACTCTTCGCCGACGGCACCGGTTCCATTCTCGGCGGCGGCACGATCTTCACCGCAGGCATCGTGCTCGGCGTCATGATCCTTCCGGTCATCACTGCGGTCACCCGGGAAGTATTCGTTCAGACACCGGCCGCCCACATCGAAGCTGCCCTCGCGCTCGGCGCCACCCGCTGGGAGGTCGTACGCACCACGGTGCTCCCGTTCGGCAAGTCCGGCTACATCAGTGGATCAATGCTCGGCCTCGGTCGTGCACTCGGTGAAACGATGGCCCTCTACCTGATCCTGCGCACCACCAGTGAAGCCTTCAGCGGATCGCTGTTCGACGGCGGTGCCACTATCGCCTCGAAGATCGCCCTCGGCTACGCGGAGTTCAACAACAACATTCAGGCCGGTGCCTACATTGCGGCAGGTCTGGTGTTGTTCGTGCTCACGTTCGTGGTGAACGCCGCGGCGCGTGCCGTGATCGCCGGAAAGAAGGACTGACATGACCACAGTGTTGGACAAGCCGGTCAAGGCACCCACCTTCAAGGGTGTCGGCACCAAACGTCGCCTCAAGAATCTGACGGCCACGGTGCTCGTGACGCTGTCGGTGCTCGTCGCACTCGTACCACTGGCATGGGTGCTCGTCACGGCGATCGTCAAGGGTGTGCCGGCACTGACGAGTTCGACGTGGTTCACGCACTCCCTCAGCGGACTGTCGGCATCTACGATGGGTGGTGGCATCTACCACGCCCTCGTCGGCACGCTGATCCAAGGCATCGTGTGTGCCATCGTCTCGATTCCGCTCGGCATCTTCGTGGCCATCTACCTGGTGGAATACGCGGACCGCGAGTCGCGGCTCGCCAAGCTGACCACCTTCATGGTCGACATTCTCAGCGGTGTTCCGTCCATCGTGGCCGCGCTGTTCATCTACGCACTCTGGGTCGCCACCTTCGGCATGCCGAAGTCCGGATTCGCTGTCTCACTGGCGCTGGTCCTGCTCATGGTCCCCGTCGTGGTGCGCAGTACCGAGGAGATGCTCCGCATCGTCCCGCAGGATCTGCGTGAAGCCTCGTATGCGCTCGGCGTGCCCAAGTGGCTGACGATCGCCCGCATCGTGTTGCCCACAGCTGCACCCGGCATCATCACCGGCGTCATGCTGGCGCTCGCCAGGGTCATGGGCGAGACGGCGCCGTTGCTGATCCTCGTCGGATACGCGCCCTTCATCAACTTCAACCTGTTCGGTGGCGAGATGGGCACTCTGCCCGGCGTGATGGTCGCCGAGATGAACAATCCGACCGAGGCCGGCACCAACCGGATCTGGGGTGCCGCCCTGACCCTGATCCTGCTGATCGCGATCTTGAACATCGCGGCCAAGATCATCGGGCACTTCTCTCAGGTACGCAGTAAGTGACCAGTCCACTCGAAACCCCTCGTCAACAAGCAATGCGCACAGTGCCATCGCGTCAACAAGCAGTAGGGAGCCGGTAATGGCCAAGCGTCTGGATCTCAAGGACGTCAACATCTACTACGGCAAGTTCCACGCCGTCGCGGATGTGGGGCTGTCCGTTCCCCCGCGGAACGTCACCGCATTCATCGGCCCGTCGGGCTGTGGCAAGTCGACCGTGATTCGCACGCTGAACCGCATGCACGAAGTCACCCCCGGTGCGCGCGTGGAAGGCTCCGTCCTTCTCGACGGCGAGGACATCTACGACTCGGCCGTCGACCCTGTGGGAGTGCGCAAGACCATCGGCATGGTCTTTCAGCGGCCCAACCCGTTCCCCACGATGTCCATCAAGGACAACGTGATCGCCGGCCTCAAGCTGCAGGGTGAGCGGAACAAGAAGACCCTCGAAGAGGTCGCGGAACGCTCCTTGCGCGGAGCCAACCTGTGGAACGAGGTGAAGGACCGCCTCGACAAGCCGGGCGGCGGACTGTCCGGTGGTCAGCAGCAGCGTCTTTGCATTGCGCGTGCCATCGCGGTGTCGCCCGACGTTCTCCTGATGGACGAGCCGTGCTCGGCGCTCGACCCGATCTCCACTCTTGCGATCGAGGACCTCATCACCGAGCTGAAGAAGGACTACACGATCGTCATCGTCACCCACAACATGCAGCAGGCTGCACGAGTCAGTGACCAGACCGCCTTCTTCAATCTCGAGGCCACCGGCAAACCTGGCCGACTCGTCGAGATCGACGACACCGAGAAAATCTTCTCCAACCCCACCCAGAAGGCCACCGAGGACTACATCTCGGGCCGTTTCGGCTGAGGGTTCGACCGGCGCGGCGCCTACAGATTGCACAGTCTCCCACGAATCGCACAAGGGGCGTTTCACACGACGAAAGCCGTGTGAAACGCCCCTTTTCGGCGTTCGTGGACTATTCGGGGTAGGTGGTGAGGTCGTCGGCACGTTTCGACATCACCGATCCGTCCTCGGCAGGGAGCTGGCCGGTCACCAGGAATACGACTCGACGACCCACCTCCACGGCATGGTCGGCGAAACGCTCGTAGAAGCGGCCGAGGAGCGTGATGTCGACAGCTGCGGCAACACCGTGCTTCCATTCGCGATCCATCAGCACGCTGAACAGGTGCCGGTGCAGATCGTCCATCGCCTCGTCCTCCTCACGGAGACGAGCTGCACGCTCGGGGTCGCGAGTCTCGAGCACCTCTTTGGCAGCGCCACCGATGGAGACTGCGATGCGTCCCATCTCGGCGAAGTATCCGTTGACCTCTTCGGGTAGCACGTGGTTCGGATGTCGGCGACGGGCGATCTTCGCCACGTGAAGGGCGAGCGCGCCCATCCTGTCGATGTCGGCGACGATCTGAATTCCGCTGACTACGGAGCGGAGGTCACCTGCAACCGGTGCCTGCAGCGCGAGAAGTGCGAACGCTCGCTCCTCGCACAACGCACTGAGTTCGGTGATCTTGTCGTGCTCGCCGATCACTTGCTCGGCAAGGGAGAGGTCTGCCTGGAGGAGCGATTGAGTTGCTCGTTCCATGGCGGCACCCGCCAGCCCTGCCATCTCACCGAGGGAATCTCCCAACTCGGCCATCTGTTCGTTGTATGCCACGCGCATGAGGTCACAGCCTACGGCGATCGGGAGACCAAGTCACGATCAATCGGTGAACACAGGGTGAATGAGGCCTGCAGTGCCGTCCCGCGATACCGGAAGCGCTCAGCCGCACGTCGTGTCAGCAGCGTTCACCACGGTGAGGTCCTCTGGGATTTCTGCGACAACGGGATCACCGAACCGGTCCGGCGTGGCGTCGAGCTCGGTACCCACCGCGGCCGGATCGGTCACCGTGCCGGAAAAATTGCTCCCGAGGACGAGTTCGACGGTGCTCCCGATACCTTTCACGGACTCGAGAACAGCTCCGGGAATCGCCGACGCGACGGTCACCGCATCCGCTTCGTGTCCCGGTGCGAAACGCACTCTCGTCGACCGACTCGACTCGGTGTAGTTGCCGACACTGAAGATCTCGAAGCCGTATGCAGCCAAGTTGTCGGCGGTGTCCCCAGCGAGACCCGATACTCCCGACGCGTTGGACACCTGAACGGACACCGTCGACGGGTCGACCGCTGCGGCGGTGTGCGGTTGCTCGGCCTCCGCCGGTTTCTCCGCCTCCGGCGGAGTCGTCGGATTCGGACGTTCCTCACCGGGAAGCGGTTCGTCGTCGATGATCGCTTGGAAGATCGCTTCGATGTCGTCGAGCCGGGGGATCTCGTTGCCCCAGTCGGTGGTCCCCGCCGTCGGCACGGTCAAGAAGGTGACGGCGCCGGCGTCCACGTTCTGCAATGACCGTCCGAGAGTGAGCAGAGACTTGGTGTCGATGTTCTCCACGAACGTGTCGCGGGTGAACGCGTCGATGAAGCCGTTGAGTTTGCCGGGATTGAGCAACACGTCGTTCGAGAGCACCCCGCGTAGCAGCGAGGACAAGAATTTCTGTTGGCGGATGATCCGGCCGTAATCGCCGGTGCCCTCGGCCGGCACGTGGCGGGCGCGCACGAACTGGAGTGCCGTATGGCCGTCGAGTCGTTGTGTGCCGGTTTCCGGAAGGATCGTCCCGAGCATGGTGTCCACGAGGGGGCGGGTCGTGCAGATCTCGACTCCGCCGATCTCGTTGACCATCGCTTCGAAGCCGGCGAAGTCCATTCCGACGAAGTGTCCGATCTTCAAACCCGACAGCTTCTGGATCACCTTCACCAGACACTTGGGACCACCCAAGGCGTAGGTGGCGTTCAATTTGGCGTCGTCGGCGGCCGGGTAGGTCTCGTCGGTGTATTTTCCGGCTTGGTTGTCCCATCCCTGGCATACCGGACGCTCCACGTTCAGGTCGCGTGGAAACGACACCGCGACCACACGGCTGCGGTCGGCAGGAATGTTGACGAGCATCACCGTGTCGGCGCGCGCACCCTCGGCGTCGGCCACCGTGCCCGCGCCGATATTGCCGCTCGCGCCGGCACGGGTGTCGCTACCGACGATCAGATACGTTTCGTCGCCGAGCTGACCGCCCGCATCGACGATGTCGGTGGATTCCATGTCGAGGGCGGCGACCTGTTCGAACTTTCCCTCGGTGGATCGGAGGTAACCCCACACCACACCGGTGCAGACGAGCGCCATCACTGCAACGAGTGCAACAGCAGTTCTGCCGACCACGCGGAATCGTCGACGCCGACGGATGCGGCTCATGGCCAGCCTGGTGACGCCAGCGTGTCCGACAGCTTGGGGAATGACCGTGGTTTCGCGGTTGTCGGCTTCCCAATCCGGGCCGGTGGGATCGACAGGTGGGGGATTCGGCGCCTGTTCGCCGATCGCCGGAATTACCTCGGTGCGATCTTCGTCGTCGACCTTCTTGACGAGATCGGCGACCGACGTGGCCTTCGGGGTGTTCTCGGGGGAGCGGCGGCCGATGCGGCCACTGTCGCGTCGAGCGCTCGGGGCGCTGTCGCGTCGAGCGCTGGGGCCGCTGTCGCGTCTTGCTTGTGGGGGTGGGGCCGAGCTGCTGGGCTGCTGCCTTTCTGGGGGCTCCGCCCTGCGGCGTCGCCCGGTGGTGTGAGCATCGCGGTAAGAGCTGTCGGCCAACGGACGTTCCCAGGGTGCGCGACTCTCAGGCGTGTTCATGCCTGAATCGTGATCGTCACCCACCTGTCCACCCCAACCTCTCCGCCGACTACGAATGTTGCTCCGCCGCCGCGACGGATTCAGTCATCGTACTGATGGAACCTGAGTGTTCTGTAGGTACTCGGACGTCCGGCGGGTCGTGCCAGGTCAGCCGCCGGAATGCATCAGGTCGGCACCGGCAGGGACACACGTGTCCTCGGGGTCGTCGAGCCAGCCGTCGGGCAGGGCAACGTTTCCCGGCGACCCCTGGCGGCCGCGTGGGCCTTCGGCGTCCTTGGGGAAGGGCACGGTCGGGTCGAGTTGGGTGAGGAGACCGTCCAGATCGGTGAGAGTTTTCACGAGAGCCATGGCCACTCGTATGTCGGAGCCTGCGGGGAACCCGCGCAGGTACCAGGACACGTGCTTTCGCAGCTCGCGCAGGCCCTTGTCTTCGCCGTGGTGGGCGGCCAACAGTTCGGCGTGCCTGCGGATGATGGCAGCCACCTCGCCGAGGGTGGGCGGCACCGGCTGCTCGGTACCGTTCAGTGCAGCGCTGAGTTCGGCGAACAACCACGGACGCCCCAGACAGCCGCGACCGACCACGACCCCGTCGCAGCCCGTTTCGTTCATCATGCGGGCTGCGTCCTCGGCGGCGAAGATGTCACCGTTGCCGAGGACGGGAATGTCGGTGACGTGCTCCTTGAGCCGGGCGATCTCGTTCCAGTCCGCGGTCCCCGAGTACCGCTGTGATGCGGTTCGGGCGTGGAGCGCCACCGCGGCAGCGCCTTCTGCTGCCGCGATGCGACCGGCGTCGAGGTGAGTGTGATGTTCTGCGTCGATGCCGACACGGAACTTCACGGTGACCGGGATGTCGGTGCCCTCCGTGGCAGCGACCGCAGCGGCGACGATGCGACCGAACAGGTTGCGCTTGTAGGGGAGGGCGGCACCGCCACCCTTACGGGTGACCTTGGGTACGGGGCAGCCGAAGTTCATGTCGATGTGGTCGGCAATGTTCTCGTCGACGATCATCTTCGCGGCCGCATACGTGGTGTCCGGGTCGACCGTGTAGAGCTGCAGTGATCGCGGCGTTTCGCTAGGACCGAACGTGGTCATGTGCATCGTCGCCGGCCGACGTTCCACCAGTGCGCGGGCGGTCACCATCTCGCAGACGTACAGGCCGGAAGTGCTGCCGGCCCGTTCGATCTCGAGTTCGCGGCACAGAGTGCGAAACGCGACATTGGTGATACCGGCCATCGGCGCGAGTACCACCGGGCTGCGCAGTTCGAGCGAACCGATGCGAAGGGAAGACATGACTACCTCTGAAAACGCGTAATGAGCAAATCGGGGGGCGAGCCCGTGAACATCAAGCTGTGCCCGGCACCGACAACGGTACCGGGCACAGGATAGCTGCCCAGCTGGGCGATTGCTGTGGTCTAGGACGCCATCTGCTGCTCGCGCTTCTTGGCCTCGCGGGCGAGCATGCGGTCGCGCTGCTCCTCGAACTTGGTGGCCTGACGCTCGAGATCCTCGAGGAATGTGGCCAGCCGCTCGCGGGTGTTCTCGCCACGGGCGGTGAAGTCGTTTCGCTCGAAGATCTTCCACTTACGCAGGACCGGCTGCACGACCTCTTCGAGGTGCTGGCGCAAATCGTAGATTCCGTGCTTGGCCATCAGGACGCCGTTGCGACGGAAGTTCGGCATTCCGGCGCCGGGCATCTGGAAGTTCGTGACGATGTCGGTGACCGCCTCGAGCGCCTGGTCGGGTGCGATGTCGAGGGCTGCGCCGCAGATATTGCGGTAGAACATCATGTGCAGGTTCTCGTCGGCGGCGATGCGCTGGAGCATCTTGTCGGCGATCGGCTCTGCACAGGCCTTGCCGGTGTTCCGGTGGCTGACGCGGGTGGCGAGTTCCTGGAAGGTGACGTAGGAGACCGAATGGAGGAGTCCGGTCTGCTCGCCGGCGGGGGAAGCGTACCCGTTGGTCATGTGCTCCATGCGGTACCGCTCGAGCTGCACGGGGTCGACTGCGCGGGTGACGACCAGGTAATCGCGCATGACGATGCCGTGGCGGTTCTCTTCGGCGGTCCAGCGGCCGACCCATGTGCCCCACGCGCCGTCACGTGAGAAGTTCTCGGCGATCTCGCGGTG
Organism: Rhodococcus quanlei; assembly: GCF_055231015.1. Classification (NCBI taxonomy): domain Bacteria; kingdom Bacillati; phylum Actinomycetota; class Actinomycetes; order Mycobacteriales; family Nocardiaceae; genus Rhodococcus; species Rhodococcus quanlei. The sequence continues at coordinate 14,250 of NZ_JBUYWD010000014.1, forward strand.
ATAGGAGGGGAGGTTGTCCTCGGTGAGGAGGTTGGTGATCATCGCGGCCTTGGCGACCTCGTCCAGTCGAGACTGCTCGGGGTCCCAGTCCTCACCGCCCATGGCGGCGAAGTTTCGGCCGTCATCCCACGGAATGTAGTCGTGGGGATGCCATTCCTTGGCCATCTTCAAGTGGCGGTTGACGTTCTCCTCGGCAACAGGCGACAGCTCCTGCAGCAGCTCGAGTTGGGTCAGATCCCTCGCCATTCGTTTGCCTCCAAGTAGAGCGGAACGTGATTTTGCCAGCTTACGGCACCGTAGGTTCGTCGTAAACGCCTCGACGCCGGTCGTGGAAGACCGCGAAGCGACGGGGTGCATGCGCAACCATCGGGGTTTGTCGTCGCGCGGCGACAGACTGTTACAGGGCAGTGTACCTGCGACGTGCCATGACGTCGTGACTCAGGTATCACCACACCAGGACGGTGAGCCCGATCACAACAATTGCGCCAGAATACCGACATATTCGCCATCGCGGGCCAACAATGGTGGTGCATCGATCAGGCTGGTGCATCGATCAGGTTGGTGTGTTGATCGAACTCGAGAAGTGACCGACCGGAACGGAGACGTGTCATGACGACCCCGGACGCCCCCCACGGTACGACAGAGAAGAAGAGTCTTCCGTCGTGGGCGAAGAGGGCCATCGGCATCGCAGTTCTGTTGGTGGTTCTGGTCATCGCCTACTTCGTTCTCGCCGCGTACCTGCCGCGAGCGTGGGCGCAGAACGTGGGATCGCTGATCGACGGCAGCTTTGCGGCCGGGGTTCTGTGGGGACTCGTGATAGGGCTGATCTGCTCGTTCGTACCGCTGCTGCTCCTGCAGGGTGCGTGGTCGGCATTCCGGCGGCACCGCTTCAAGCCGGTCCAGATCGGACTGGGGATACTCGCCGTGATCGTCATGATCCCCAATTTGCTCACGTTGAGTGTCGTGCTCGGTAGCAACAACGCCGCACACGCGGGGGAACGAATCCTCGACGTGGAGGCCCCCGGTTTCCGTGGCGCGTCCCTCGCCGGTGTCGTCATCGGTGTCTTGTTGTTCCTGGCGGCCTGGGCGGCTGCATACAAATATCGCCAACGCAAGACCGAGGTCACGACGATGAGGAGTGAACTGGCCCAGCACTCGACCGAACACGACGAGGAGCCGGGTCGGTAGAACCTCACATTCGTGCCTGCTGGTACGTCTACAGGGCGATGACACGCAAACCGCCGTTCGAGCAGATCGTCCAGACGCACGCCGACACAGTGCTGCGTGTATGTCGGGCGCGACTCGACTCGTGGGCAGATGCGGAAGACGCATGGTCGGAAACCTTCCTGGCCGCCATGCGGGCCTACCCCGAACTGCCCGTCGATGCGAACGTTCAGGCATGGTTGGTCACGATCGCGCACCGTAAATCGATCGATCTGGTGCGTGCGGCGGCGCGGCGTGGCATAACTGTCGATCACGTTCCCGAGGCGGTGTGCGTCGAGGGGGACGACGCAGAGCAAGCCCGGCAAGACGCAGGGGAAGTCTGGCAAGCAGTGGCAGCATTGCCCGACAAACAGCGATTGGTGGTCGCCTACCACTACTTCGGTGGACTGCCGTACAAGGAGGTGGCCGACATCGTCGGTGGTACGGCTGCGGCGGCGCGCCGTGCTGCATCCGATGGGCTGTCGTCTCTGCGCGCCGCACTGACCGAAGAGGCCCTCGTCGACCCGGAAGGAACGCTGCGATGAAGACTCCGACCGATCGAGCCGTCGTGGACACGCTGATCACGAGAACAACGCCGACCGGCGGCATGGTCGCCGGCCTCCGGGAGCGACTCGTGGCCTCGGCCGACGAGGCCGGCATTCTCGACGTGGCATACACGACCACCTCGACCCCGGTCGGATTGCTGCTGTTGGCAGCAACTGAGCGGGGCCTCGTGCGAGTGGGATTCGAGCAGGAAGATCACGACCGGGTATTGGCGGTGCTGTCCGAGAAGATCGGTACTCGCATCCTGAGGACGCCGCAGCGACTCGACCACGTGGTGCGCGAGATCGACGAGTACTTCGCCGGTACTCGTACCCATTTCGATCTGCCCCTGGACCTTTCGTTGTCGAGTGGGTTCCGGCAGCGTGTGCAACAGCACCTGCCGCACATCGGGTACGGCCGCACGGAAAGCTACTCGGAGGTCGCGCGCAGTGTCGGAAGCCCGCGGGCGGTGCGAGCGGTCGGTTCGGCTTGTGCCACCAATCCGCTTCCTGTGGTGGTGCCGTGTCACCGGGTGTTGCGTGCCGACGGCAGCCTCGGCGGCTACATCGGCGGCACACGGGCGAAGGCGACCCTCCTCGAGTTGGAGGGGGTTGCGTGAGCACGCCGACTCAGGGGTCGCCGGACGAGCGGGTTCAGGACTTGATCGTGGGTGACGATGGTTTGGCGCGCCCGCCGTGGGCAGCAACGGATGCGCTCATGCGCGAGTATTACGACACCGAATGGGGTATGCCCGTCACGGACGAACAGGGACTCTACGAGCGCATCTGCCTCGAGGGGTTCCAAGCCGGTCTGTCGTGGGCGACCATCTTGCGGAAACGCCCCGCGTTCCGTCGAGCATTCGCGGATTTCGCCCCGGATGTCGTTGCCCGGTACACGGATCGGGATGTCGAGCGCCTCATGGGTGACGCGGGAATCGTGCGGAACGGCAGGAAGATTCGCGCCACCATTGCCAATGCTGCGGCGACGGTTGCTTTACGTGACGAGGGTGGGCTCGTCGATTTCGTGTGGTCGTTCCGTCCCGACCGGACGCCGGCGCCGTCGCGAATGGAAGACATTCCCGCCACGTCGGTGGAGTCGATCGCATTGTCGAAGGCGCTCCGCAAGAAGGGATTCGCATTCGTTGGACCAACGACGATGTTCGCACTGATGGAAGCAGTAGGGATCGTCGACACGCATCTGGTGGGAAGCCACCGCCGCGGTACTTCCGGAGTCTGGGCCTGAACAGGCGGATCCCTCACTCGGCATTACCGAGTGAGGGACAGTGCCCCTGCGTGGCATGCTTTCGCATTCTCACGCCGACGCACTCCGACCGGTGGTCGGCGGTGCTCTGTGCCCCCAGCAGGGCTCGAACCTGCGACCTGCGGATTAAAAGTCCGTAGCTCTACCAACTGAGCTATAGGGGCGCGGTGCCAGAGTCTAATGGGATCGTCGCCGATGGCGGGTAGGCACCCCCGAATGGGTCCGATTGCGGGTGCATGAACAAGTTTGCTCGGGTGCGCACCCCCTGCAGCGCACCCGAGCAAGCGAAACTATACCACTCGGTGTGTTTTGCTTACGCGCTGGTAGGTGGTGGTGTCTGTAACCGAGCTGATCCTCGACCGGTGCGGCACTCCCGGTAACATCGAAAATGAGAACCCAATCTCGGCCGGTCGGGCGGCGGAGCGGCAATGTTTCGTGAGAGGTGTCGAATGGCCCGTCAGCAGGAGCGTGCGCGTCGTACACGCGCGGCGCTCGTCGAGTCCGCCGCGATCGAGTTTGCCCGGCGAGGCTACTCGGCGGCGTCCGTGAACACGATCCTGGAAGGTTCGCACACCACCAAGGGTGCAATGTACTTCCACTTTCAGTCGAAAGAGGATTTGGCGCGAGCGGTGTTGCAGGCCGGTGTCGAGCAATTCACGGAACTGACGTCGCGCTGGTCCGGCCGCGTCGATCTCGACCCGTTCGTAGTGCTCCATGCCCTGATCCGCGACCTTGCTGCCACGTTCAACACCAGCGTGATCGCGCAGGCGGAGTTCCGGCTCATCATCGAGCCCGAGTTCTATCCGGACGTGCAATCGGGTGGGTCGAGTGTGTGGGGCCGGACGGCATACGAACTCGCCGAGCGCGCCCAGCAGGCGGGGCTCTTCCGGGAGGGGAGTGATCCTGGCAAGTTCACCAGAGTTCTCGCGGCAGCCTTGGCCGGGCAGCGATACATGGCGGACCTGACGGCACTCGATGGCGGCCTCTTGGACCGTTTCGAGGAATCCCTCGAAGTGGTACTCGACGCGATGGCCTCGCCCGAGTGGTTGGCGAAGCTGGCGGAAGAGGGGTGGCCCGACATGTCCGCGGATCATCCGCCGGAAGTCGAAGAAATGTAATGCGACCTGCCGATTTGGGAAATTCCTGATCTGTGTCCTAAGCTATCCAAGCTCCCAACGGAACGCCGTTGCGGTACTGGTTCGGAGAAATCCGACGGGCCCCCTTCGTCTAGCGGCCTAGGACGCCGCCCTTTCAAGGCGGTAGCGCGGGTTCGAATCCCGTAGGGGGTACGTTTGACCGACATCAAACGTGCAGTACAGTTACGGTACATGTAACTTGGAGTAACAGTTAGATTGCAGGACAAGCAAGGCCCTGTGGCGCAGTTGGTTAGCGCGCCGCCCTGTCACGGCGGAGGTCGCGGGTTCGAGTCCCGTCAGGGTCGCAAGTGGCGACGGATCGGCAGAAATGTCGATCCTCATCGCTTCGATAGGCATTCGGTTCGGGTGCCGTCCGGCCAGGTAGCTCAGTTGGTACGAGCGTCCGCCTGAAAAGCGGAAGGTCGCCGGTTCGATCCCGGCCCTGGCCACCACGAGTTCTACTGAGAAAGTCGATGTTATCCGTCCCTCTTTCGAGGGGCGGATTTCTGTATTTTCAGATCTCTGGGCTTCAGGGGCTCCGCCGTTTCGGGGTGATCAGCCGCCGAGGCGGCGAAATATCAGCCGCACCGCGAGGTCGAGGTGTGCGATGACATCCTCCGTGCTCTGCCGGCCGGCAACCCAGGACACCAGGGCGGACATCCAGACGTCCCCGATCACGTGTGCAGCGTTGAGGTGTTCTTCCGACGTAGCGTCTGCGCCGATTGCCTTCGTGAACATCTCGTTGATCACGTCGACGAACGCATCCAGTTCTGCGGCCGCGGAGGCGTCCGCGAACATGAACGCGCGCACCAGAGCTTCGTAACGCTGCGGATCGCGTTCCAGGACCGCAGTGTTCTTGCGGAGGACGAACATGATCCGTTCGGACGGGGTATCGCCGGGGATCACGGCATCGGAAAAGCGCTGGCGCATGTTGTCGAACACCACGAGCATGCCGACGACCAGAATGTGGTTCTTCGAGGGGAAGTAGCGGTACACGGTGCCGAGTGCGACCTCCGCCCGATCTGCCACGGTGCGCATCTGTACGGCGTCGTAGCCGCCCTCGGAAGCCAACTCCATCGAGGCCTCGATGATCCGCTGATACCGCTCGCGTTGTGCCGCCTTGCGGCCTCCGCCAGTTGCTCGCAGTACGTCCAGAGCGCTGGTGCGTGCCGCATTGCTCGGTGTCGAGCCGTTCTGCGTTGTGGTGCCTTCGCCGACCATCGTGTGTACAACACCCCTTCGATACCAACTCGCGGCTTCGAACTCGAGGATCTTCCGCGTTGCTGCAGAGAGCTTATCTTCACCCCTGACGCCAGAGAGGTTCGATGTCCGGGCCCTCGTCCGTTCGTGTCGATCCGCGGAACCGGAAGGCGAACACGATCCACCCGATGACGGCAACGAGGAGGAAGCTGACGAGACGGTAGACGACGACGGCCGACAATGCCTGGGCGCCGGTCATGCCGCTTGCCGTGAGGGCCGGAACGAGTACGGCGTCCATCACACCCAGGCCTGCCGGCAACAGCGGAATCGCCGAGCCTGCGGCATTGCCGGCGGCGTAGGCGACGGCCAATCCGGAGTAGCTGGGTGCGCCGCCGATCGCGTAGCAGGCGAACGCCAGGCACGACGCGTCCGCGACCCAGTTGAGCAGCGACCAACCGAAGGCGCGTCCGGTGTCGGCGCGGTCCATCCGTACGGCGCTGATCTGCCCGACGATGTGCTTCCAGGACTCCACGCCGTACGTGTTCGGCTTCTTCCTGAGCCTGTTGACGGCCTGTAGTGCGGTGATCCCGACTCCCTCGACCCAATCGGGCCGGGATGCGGCGTATTGCGCGAGCACCAGGAAGGCGAACAGTCCTCCGATGGTGAAGAGTAGGGAGAACGGGTTCGTTCGAGCGCCGACGAGCAGGGCCCCGGCGAGGCCGACGAGCGCGAGACCGATTCCTTGCAGAGCACCGGCCATCACCAACTGCCACGTCGCAACGACCGGGCTGGCACCCCATATTCGAGTCTGGCGGTAGGTGAAGGTGGTGGCGATGAGCGGACCACCCGGGAGGGTGACACTCATCGAGTTGGCGGCGTAGGCCACCGACAGGGACTGCCGTTGCCGTACGTGCACCCCGGCCACTCCGAGCAGGCACCGCTGCACCCTGGCGAAGCTGGACATGGATACGAGTGACGCGACCACTGCCGCAGCCACCCACTGCCATCGGATGTCGCCGAGGCTGCGGATGCTCTGCGAGAGATCCGGCCAGATATAGACGAGTTCGACGGCAAGGATTACGACGAGCAATGCCCCGAGAATCCACCGCAGGCGCCGACGCTTCCGCCGACTCTCCGGCACCCCGGGCTCGGGGGCGTCGGGTTCAGGCGAGTCGGGGTCCGGCTCAGCGCCGCTGGTGTCACCGTGTTCAGTCATGTCACACCATGATCTCTCACATCACACCGTGTAGCCGCCATCGACATTCAACTTTTGCCCCGTGACGAACGCCGCACCGTCTCCGAGTAGGAAACATACCGCCTCGGCAACGTCGGCGGCGGTGCCGAACCGGCCCAACGGAATGTTGCTCATCGCGGCGTCGAGAGCGCGTTGGTCGAGTTCGGCCGACGAAATGAGGCGCTGCGCCATCCCGTCGGTGAGCATGCCCGGTCCCACGGCATTGAACCGCACGCCGAACCGTCCCTCTTCGGCGGCGAACCCGCGGACGAGCTGATCGATGGCTCCCTTGGTGCCCGGGGACAGTCCGTCGCGGACCGGGTACCTCTCGGTGGCGGCGGTGGTGACCGCGACAACGGACCCCGAACTCTCCCGCAACGCGGACAACGATGCCTGGACGACGGTGAAGAATGCCACTGCTTCTTGGTCGATGTGTTCTGCATAGTCGGCGGGACTGATCTTCGAGAGGTGCTTCATCGGGACGTGGGGTCCGGCGGCATGCACGAGCGCGGTCAACGCCCCGAACTGGTCGACCGTCTGCCGCACGACATTGCGGACACGTCCTTCGTTCACCAGGTCGGTGGAGAACGACGCGGCGCCGATCCCGAGCATCCGGAGCTCGCCGACGAGGTCGGACGCGACGTCCGCGTTGGTTCGGTACGTGATCGCGACGTCGTAGCCCAGGTGTGCCAGCTGCCGTGCGATTGCGGAACCGATGCCGCCGGTGCCGCCCGTGACCAGGGCGACGTGGGGAGTGTTCGCGGCAGTGCGCGGCGGCATCAGACCTCCAACGGTGTCGGACTCCGCTCCAACTTAACAACTGCTTGGTTTCTTTGCTGGATTCGCGGCCACCAGTTCGCGGAGCCCATCAGCTTCACCAATGCGGGCACCAGAAGCATCCGGACGAGTGTCGCATCGATCAGCAGGGCTGTGATCATCCCGATTCCGATGAATCGCATGGGCGTCAGTTCCGACAGGGTGAATGCTCCGGTCACGAGGATCAGCAGCGTGGCGGCGGCGGTCACCACCCGGCCGGTTCGCGTGGCGCCGGTCATCACGGCCTCCGCGGTGGTCGCGCCATCGGCCCGGGCTTCGACCATGCGCGAGATCAGGAACACCTCGTAGTCGGTGGAGAGCCCGAATACCACCGAGACGACGAGAACGACCATGCCGGCCGGCAGTGGTCCCGGTGTGATGCCGAAGGTGCTCGCCAGGAAGCCCTCGTCGAAGACGAGCGTGAGAAGGCCGAACGTGGCCCCGAGACTGAGAAAGGCCATGAGCACCGCCTTGATCGGCAGCACGACCGACCCGAATGCCACGTACATCAGGACCAACGTCGCAGCGGCCATCACCGCCAGCATCAGCGGTATCAACCGCACGGTGGTGTCGACTCCGTCGGAGGTGATGGCGGTAGTGCCCCCGAGTTGCCAGTCCATACCGTGGTCGTCCAGTTCGCGAATCCGGTCGACCGCGTCCATCGCCTCGGGTGAGCGGTCGGGCGCGGACAACGACACCCGCAAGGCCACGAATGCGTCGGTGGCGGCGCCGAGGGGTGCCACGTGGGTGACATCGTCGACGGACCTCAGTTCGCGCACGGCTGCGTTCACCGAGTTGTTGTCCGGGGCCGTGCCGTCCTCGTCTTTCAGGACGACGAGGACACCGCTGTTCGCGGAAGGAAATTCGCTTGCCAACCGCTCGGCGGTGGCCCTGGCAGCGCTGTCGGCCGGGAGGTCGGTGTGGTCGACGTCGCCGAGCGTCATGCCCGCCATGGGCGTTGCCAGCAGGAGAAGGATCGAGACGATCGAGGCGGCGACGATCCCCGGGCGACGCAAAACAGCCGCCGTCGTGCGGCCCCAGAAGCGGCGGGCACGTGCCTCACCGCGCTCGAACGCATCGGCGCGCCACGACCACTTCCCGATCCGGGTCCCGAGCAGTGCGAGGGCTGCGGGCAGCACGGTCAGCGACATGAGTGCTGCCATCGCGACCGCCGACATCGCACCGAATCCGAGAGATCTGAGCATGGGCTGGGGGAACACGAGGGTGCCGGCGAAAGCGCATACCAACAACAGTGCGGAGAAACCGATGGTGCGGCCGGCCGTCGCCATGGTTCGCACCAGGGCGTCGTCCGCGGAGCGACCTGCGCTGATCTCCTCGCGGAAGCGACTGACGACGAACAGTCCGTAGTCGATGGCAAGTCCCAGTGCCAGTAGCGACGCGACGTTGACGGCGAACACGTTCACGTCGAACGATTCCGAGACGAGCCGTAGCGAGGCGAGGGAGCCGAGTACGGCAAGCACACCGACCGTGACGGGCAGTGACGCCGCGACCACCCCGCCGAACACCAGTACCAGCACGATCAAAGTGACGGGTAGCGACAGCGATTCGGCGAAGACGAGGTCTTTCTCGGACTGCGAGTTGATGTCGTCCGCGAGGGCGCTGAATCCGCTCAGGTCTGTGGTGATACCGGGAACCGTCAGCGTGTCCTCGACGTCACCGAACGACCGTAGGCGCTGATTCTCGTCACCCTCGAAGTAGACGAGAGCGAGTGCCTGCCGGCCGTCCTGCGTACTCAGGTCGTTCTGGGCGGCAGGGGAGTTCCAATAACTGACAATGGGTTTCGCCAGCAGTGCCGGGTCGATATCGGCAAGGCGTTCGTGCACCCTTGGCCCGATCTCGTCGAGGCTGTGACCTTCCGGTGCGGTGTAGAGGGCGACGATGTCGGGCGTTTGGCGCCCGTAATGTTCTTCGATCAGCTTTGCAGTGGCCACCGCTTCGCTGCCCGGATCCGAGTACCCTCCCGCGCTCAGTCGATCCATGACGGTCGCCCCGTAAGCACCGGCCAGGATTGTTGCACCGACCACGGTCACCAGAATGGCCAACCGGTGCCGCAACACGAACGAAGCCCAGGCGATCATGAAGCGGCCGATCCTGCGTTGTTCCCCAACGCAGCAACGAGCTCGGGATGGGCCGGGCTGAACACCCCGAGCGCCGTGGCACGTTCGTAGTTCGGGTTGTCGCGGTGGTCGGTCAACGTCTCGAGCAGGCTGCGGCCGTAATACCCGGAGGGCTCGTCTCTTGCGGGCAGTGGCTGCAGGCGCCCCTCGATCACGGCGTCGAGATTGCGTTCGAACAGTGTGTGGCAGGCGCGCAGGCCGGACATCATCACGTCCTGGAAGCGGTCCTGGGGGCCGACGTCGAACGATTCGACGTCCACGACTGCCCCGGTGTCGATGCCGTGGTCGACCTCGTGCAGGGATGCCGCGTAGGTGGTTTCACCGGCGAGAAGCGCATGGACGATTGCCACCTCGGGGCGGCCACGAAAGGCCGGGAGCGGCCCGTTGTGGATGTTGTAGACCCGAGATTGCGGTCCGATCAACGGCGGCTTCAGGATGGAGGAGTTGTTGATCGACCACACCACGCCGTCGGTGCAGGCGGCACGAATGCGGTCGTGCTCGGCATTGACGTCATCGGATACGAGCACCTCGAACGAATGAGGGCCCGGCGGGATCGATTCGTCGGGGCCGACGCACACCAGATCCACTGTGTGCCGCGATGTCACCGCGACACGAACCGCGCGCCACAGCAGGGAACCGCCCCCGATGAAGATCATGCGCGCACACCGGTTCGTGCGATGACGGCCGCATCGTGAACTCGCCCGAGCGTCATCTGGTGGATCAATCCCTCCAGTTGTTCGACGAACTGGCGCTCGCCGGCCGGGCCGACGACCTCACGGGAGACCTGGGCGAGCATTTCCACCGATGCCAGCGAATCGCCACCGAGGCCGAAGAAATCGGATTCCGGTGTCAGACGCGACGGGTCGACGGACAGCACTTTCGCCCAGATATCGGCAACCGAGTCGAACGACGAGTCGGCGTCTTGCCCTGTGGCGGAGGTGTCGGGCCCTGTCGTGGGTGCTCCGTGCGTAGACGAGACGGCGGCCGCATCGGGTGGAACTGTCGATGCGAACCCGGTCAGCGCCCTCGTGTCCAACTTCCCGTTCGATGTCAGTGGCAGTTCGTCGACGAACGACAATGTCGCGGGAATCATGTAGGCGGGCAGACGTGCTGCCAGATGTGCGCGCACGGCCGCGTCGGGATCGTCGCCGAGAGGCCGGAGCGCGACCACATACGCTGCGAGGACGTTGCCTCCGCCGGGGCTACGTACTGCGGTGACCGCGGCATGTGCGACCCCGTCGAGGTCCTCGATCACCGCCCGAACCTCGCCGGGTTCGACGCGATTGCCGCGGATCTTGACCTGTTGATCGACACGACCCATGAATTCGAGTTCGCCGTTCGGGAGGCGGCGGCCCAGATCGCCTGTCCGGTAGAGCCGCTCTCCGACCGAGGGAGTCACGAAACGTTCCGCTGTCAGCGCAGGCCGCTTCACATAGCCGCGGGCGACCTGAGGGCCACCGAAGTGGAGTTCGCCGGTCTGCCCGTCCGCGACCGGACGCCCCGATTCGTCGAGAATCCGAACAGGAGTGTCCACCGAGGGAAAACCGATGGGGACCGATGGTGCGTCGGTGTCTACGCTGTCGCCGATCACGTGGGTCGTGCAGACGATGCTCACCTCCGCGGGCCCGTAGCTGTTGAGCAGTCGCGTGCTCGGACCGAAGAATGTCCGGGCCTTCGCCGCGAGTTCGGGGACCAGGCGCTCGCCGCCGATGATGACGGTGCGCGGCGACGGCACGTCGATCTCGAGGCGGACGATCACTTCCAGCAGGCTCGGCGTCAGCAAGAACGTGTTGGCACCCGATTCGCACAGCATGCCTCGGATCGATACGTGCGAGATGTCGTCCGGGATCAGAGCGATGGAACCGCCGCTCAGAAGCGGACTCAAGAAGGCTGCGCAGGCCATGTCCGCGGCCGGCGTGTGATAGTGCGCGAAGCGGGTTTCCGGCCCGAGCGAGAACCATTCGGTCGCCGAGGCCAGATAGTTCGCCACACCCGCGTGGGTGACCACGACGCCCTTGGGTCGCCCGGTCGAACCCGAGGTGTAGGTGACGAACACGGCGTCGGCGGGTTCGCAGGATTGCACCGACGCGGTGTCCGAAACGGACTTCCCTGCCGGGATGTCCTCGAGGTCGAGCGACAGGATGTTCGGGATGTCCGCGTAGGCACTTTCGACCAGCGCGAGTGCCGCACCGGAGTCCTGCAGAGACTCCCGGATTCGATCGCGAGGGTGCTTCGGGTCGAAGGGGAGGAAGGCAGCGCCGGCGCGGATCACGCCCAGTTGTCCGGCGATTGCGGCTGCGGTTCGTCCCGCGACGACCGCGACGATGGCACCGCGGCCGATCCCGCGGGCATGTAGAGCTTCGGCCACACCTGCTGCACGCGAATCGAGTTCGGCGTAGGTGAACTTCTCGTCCGGGGTACTGACGGCGAGTGCATCGGGCCGTGCCGCCACCTGGGCGGCGAAGAGACTGACGACCGTGTCGCTTCGTGAATGGGAAGCAGCGGACTCGGCCCCGGCAGGTGTGCCGGGGCTTTCCAGTGCGGTGACAACACGGTCGAGGAGAGTGTCGAGCCGTTCGGCGATGCCGCGTCCGGTACGGCACGACACCGTGATTTCGGTCCGACCGTCGACCTCGATGGCTACGAACGACAGCGGCACCATCCCGGTGTGCACGGGTAGAGCGCGAACGGTGGTGGCGGTGAATCCCGGGGTCGTGAACTCGGCGAGTTCGATCGTCCCGGCGTGAGAGACGATGGCCGACACCAGGTTGCGTCCCCCGCGCGCGCCCAGGGCGTGCAACGTTCGGAGGACGCCGCGGGCGAAGGGGGCGGGGAACCTGCCGAGCCCGCCGTTGTCCATCTCGCCCAGTTCGCGCTTCTCGACGAGACCCATCAGCATCTGCGCATTGATCTGCGACCAGTCCTGCCCGGGGCGCGCAGTCAAGAACAGCGGCAGTGCGAGGTTTGCGGTGGAGCGGATCGCGGGGTCGTGGCGGCGCAGGTCCACCGGGACCATCAATCGCACGGGTGCGGCGGCGGCGTCGGCGAGCACCTCGCCGATGCGTGCCACCGTTGCCTTGGGCGCCGCATTCACCGTGCGCCGACTCCACACGAACTTCGGTTCGCCCGGCTCGGGGGCGCCGCGCCCGAGCGGGGACGCAAAGGTGGGTAGCAAGCGCGTCGCCTCGCTCGGCCGGCCGATCCGGTCGATGAGAGTGTGATCCGCTGTCGCATCCGCTGCGCCCACCGGCTGCTCGCCGCGCAGGACTCGGAAGACGTCTGCGGCCCACGTCTTCAGCCCGGTCGCGTCCATGACCCCGTGGAATGCCCGGAAGACGACGGCGGGCCGCTCGCCCCGCACCAGCAACACCTCGGTGGTGGCAGCATCATTCGTTCCGAGTGGCCGCTCGAAGATGCGATTCGTGCCCGGATCGCCGCGATCGAGATCCAGCCCGTCGACCGCTTCGACGTGGGGCGGTCGTCCGTTGTCCACCCAGTTCGTGCCCGAGCGGACGAGGCGTGCTCCCGGGCAGGCGGCCGACGCCCGCTCGACCGCGGTGGCCAGCTCCTCTGCGCCGATGCTTCCGCTGCCTTCGACGATCAGTTGGATGGCGAACGGAGGCGCCAGCGATCTCCCCGCAAGATACAGCTGCTCGGTCGGGGAAATCGGGCGGTGGAAGCGGGACGTGGTCGTCATGGGGTGCCTCGGATGAAGGTGGGATCGGGGATGCGGCGCGGCAGGGTTACTGGAGGTGTCGGGTCAACTCGGCGACGCCGCCCTGTGCGTCGACCCAGGTCTTGAATTCTGCGAGACCGGTGTCGCGGTCGACCACGGGCACGTACCCGAAGTCCCGTCGCGCGGCGCCGGTGTCGAACGTGGACGAACGAGTCAGCAGTGCGACAACGTAACGCGAGAGGGGCGGGGAGTAGCGCGTGGCGAGGTAGGGGATCTTCCAGACCGTTTCGATGATCGAGACGGCGGCAGCGACCACGTGAGGATTCGGCTTGCGTGAGGGTGGGGCGATGCCGAACTCACGTGCGGTGTCGGCCATGAACGGCCAGATGTCGGTGACCTCGTCGTCGGCGATGAAATACGCTTTACCGCCGACGTCGTCGGATTTCGCCGCCTTGACCGCGGCGTCGACGATGTTGTCGACGTGGCAGAACGACGCCAGCACTTGCCGGCCGTTCGACAGGTCGGGGAGTGCGCCGGCGTGGGCGCGACCGAGAAGGCGCACGATCGGCCCCGAGCGGTCTCCCGGACCCCAGATCGCCCTGGGACGCAGAGCGCAGGTCACGAAACCGGGCTCGTCGGCTGCGAGGACCGCTTGTTCGGCCAGTGCCTTCGTTTCGGAATAGAAGTTGAGGTAGCGCTGCGGGTACGGAACCGACTCGTCGATGTCGATCTGATCGCCGCCGTCGTAGTCCATGAGGGCGCTCGGACTGGAGACGAACACGAATCGGCCCACGCCATTGCTGCGAGCCGACCGGAGCAGATGTGTGGTGGCGTCGACGTTCTCGGCGACGAACTGCGCCCGTACGCCGCGCTCGTCCACGCGTGCGGCACTGTGGAACACCACGTCGATACCGTGCGTGGCGGCTTCGAGTGAGTTCTTGTCGGTGAGGTCGCCGTACACGAGGTGCAGTCGGGACAGATCTCCCAGATCCTGCAGATTGCTGCTCCGGCGAACCAGGACGGACACGTCGTGACCGTCGTCGACGAGTCGTCGCGCCAAACGACCGCCGAGGAATCCGGACGCGCCGGTGACCAGTGCCTTCATCGAATCTCCTCGGCAGATCGGGTGTCTTGTTCGGGTTGGCTCTTCCACCACGTGAGGCCGAATACGAAGGTCAGCAACGCTGTGCGCGCCCGGGAATGCCCCAGTTTGTCGCCCGCACGGATTGCGGACGGAATCTGTGCCGTGTGGACGACGATGCTGAGGAACGCGTCGATCCACCAGCCGATACGCAGCACACGGTGGCGAATCGGGTTGCCGCCGGCCGCGCGAGCGGCGCCGTACGCGAGGTACAACCACCCGAGCAGCGGAATCGTGCGCAGCAGTACTGTTCTGGTACTCACGGCGCCACCTTGCCTGTCCTCTTCGCCGCCCAGACTGCCAGCTTCTCGCGGCCGATCTTCGCGTTGTGGCGAATGTCCACAGGGAACGAAGGGTGAAAGAGGAAGGTGTCTACGGTTGCCGTCAGCGCGAATTCGCGACCACGATCACGCAACGCGGCGGCGATCGTGGGTGCGTCGGCTCCGCTGCGCGGTTCCACGCAGAGGACGGGACGCTGAGCGCCCTTACCGCCGACCCCCACCAGCGCGGTGCGCGCAACACCGTCGACAGCGTTGAAGATCTGCTCCACCTGCACCGAGAACAGTGTTCCCGCGAGGGTTTCTACACGGTGGCCCTTACGGCCACAGAACCAGATTCGGCCCTGATCGTCGATCCAGCCGAGATCGCCGGTGCGGTGCCAGGTGCGCTCACCGTCCCGAATCTTGCCGGAGGTGTTCGCTTCCTCGGGCCAGTAGTAGCGGGTGCTCACGTTCGGGCCGGTCACCACGATCTCACCGATGCCCTCGTCGAGTGGGTCGGCGTCGTTCCACGTCGGAAGCGCGTCGTCGGTGATCGCCACGACACGGGCCTCGACGAGCGGGGCGGGCCGGCCGATGCAGGTGCCGTGCCCGATCCGGGAGCGCTCGACGAGACTGCCGCTCGGCCCGTCGCCGAGCAGTTCACGTGATTCGATCGACGACATGGGAATGGCCTCGGTCGCGCCGTATCCGGCGTGGACTTCCGCCGTATCCGACAGCACCTCCCGCAGTCCGGTGACCACGTGATCGGGGACCGGTGCGCCCCCCGAGAAGACGGCCTGGACCGAGGACATGGTCACCGAGCGTTCACGCGCATGATCGAGCAGTGGCGCGAGCACGGCAGGTGAGCCGAACATCGTGTGCACTCCGAAGCGGTCGATCGCATCCACGACATGTGCCGGGTCGGTCGAGCCGACCTTGCTCGGAATCAGCGGCGGAAGGACCACACGTGATCCGAGAAACAGGTCCAGTACGCCGAACATGGGGAGGGTGACGAGCGACGCCTCCGGGGTCAATCGGGCGCTCAGCGTCTCCATCTGGTCGATCATCGCGGCCAGGTTTCCGTGCGAGAGCTCCACAGCTTTGGCAGGTCCTGTGGATCCGGTGGTGAACGCGATCATCAGCAGACGGTCGTCGGGGGCCGCTACGTCCGGCATCGCGCGATCGTCCGGCACCCGGCTCCATTTCGCCAGGCAATGACCGCCCCAGAACCATTTTCGGCCGACGGTCACCTTCGTGCGCACACCACGGAACGTGCGACGGAACAGCACTCGCACGGCATGAGCTTGCGGAATGCCGACGAAAGCCTGCGGTTCCACAGCCGACAGGCAACGTAGCATCGGGCGAAGTCCCATACCGGGATCGATCACGACCGGAACAGCGCCCAGCTTGAAGAGGCCGAACAAGATTGCGTACAGCTCCGGCCCCGGAGTGACGAGCACGATGGTCCGGGTGCCCGAGCCCATGCCGTCGTCCGCGAACTGTTGAGCGAGAGCGTCGGACCATTCGTCGAGTTCACGGAACGTGACGTCCGAGTATGTTGGCAAGCCTCCGGGCCGAGTTCCTTCCGCGAATGTGACCGCGGGTCGATCCGGGTTCTGCGCAGCGAAACTGCGGAAGCGGTCGATCGAACCGCAGTAGGTATACGCGCTCACGCGTCGGACCCGCGCTCGCCGGGCGGGATTCGGTACAAGGCCGCCGCAGCGCTCGGTCCGGCACCTGCCGTCACGAAGAGGATGTTCCGGTACGCGCCGAACGCACCGCGGCGGGCCGCCTGGTGATAGGTCAGGGTGAGGGTCGCCGTGTGCGGATCGCGATCGAACTCTCCGAGGAGTGCCGGCTCGGTGGCGCGGACCCCGAGTTCGGCGGCGAGCTTGGTCGGGAAGTCCGGTTCCGGGGTCGACGCGACGAGAACGGTGGACGAGAGGTCCACTTCGTCGTCGGCCAGGGCGGAACGGGCAGCGGACAACGCGACGTCGAGTAGGCGCTGCGCGAAGTCGTCGTCCCGTTCGACGGTGACGAGATTGCGTCCGTTGGACCCGATGGTGTCGGCGTCGACGCAACCCGTCACTGCGGCGGTGCCCTCGCCGAGTTCGGTGTGTATCCGGCCGAATCCGTCCTGCCCCTCGGTGTATTCGAGGAGTAGGGCTGCACCGGTTGTTCCGTACGGGAAGTCTTCCGGTGCGTCGGCGCCGGTCATGGACGGATGCGTGTCACCCGAGGTGACGAGGACGTGTTTTGCGCTCGCCGTCAGGAAGAGCGATGACGCGACCTGTACCGCGTCGAGCACGCCGCAGGCGCCGTTCATGAGGTCGAACGAGAACGACAGGGGATCGCCGTCCTCGTACTCGAGACCGATTCCCGCTTCCTTCTGGACGAGCGCCGCCACAGCGGGCTCCATCGTGTTGGAATCGCGGTAGACGCACGTGTTGATCAGTACACCGATCTGCGCGGGCGTGACGTCTGCCGAGTCCATGGCCGACCGGGCTGCTCGCGCGGTGTGGGTGACGACGCTCGCCGTGTCGGTGGCATTGCTGATGCCTGTGGATGTGATGACGACGCCCATGTCAGGCCTCCAGGGACGAGATGGTGGCGGACAGGTAACCGGTAACGATGCCGGAAGCGGCAGGGACCATGAGAATCTTGGACCCGGACGGAATCTTCTTCTGCTGCAGTTGATCGTGCAGAACGATGAAGTGTGAGGTACTCGAGGTGTTTCCGTACTTTTCCACCACGTTCAGAGCTTCGGGCATCGGTGTTCCGAACTCACGTTCTGCCAGTGCGTTCATGTACGTGACCGCGGACGCACCGAACTGGTGATGAATGATGTAATCGAACTCTTCGTCCGCGAACGAGCGTCCCTCGGCATCGAGGAAAGCACGCTGATTGTTGGTCCACAGTTTGAAGCGGTTCTCGTTGTGCATCCGGCGGTTGTCCGTGTACAGCGCGATTCCTGCCGACTTGTCGCTGGGCATACCGAGGCAGGCGTCTGCATACTCGGATGCGGTGAGAAGGTCGACGTAATCGATGCGGTCGTTGTCGTCCTCGGAGCGGTCGAGGATCACGGCTGCGCCGGAGTCGCCGACCGACAGCGAGGCGAACTGGAGGTCGTACTTTTCGGAAATTTCCGTCACTGCGGTGTCCGCGATCGGCGTGATGGCTTCGCCGCTCACCACCAGTCCGTTTCGTACGGCACCGGATCGGATCATGCGGTCGAGCAGGTATGTGCCGGTGAGCATTCCGGCGCAGGCATTCGAGAGGTCGAAGTGGATCGCCTGCCGTGCGCCGATCGTCTTGGCGAGCATCGAGGCAAACGACGGCTCGAAGTAGGCCGTCATCCCACCCTTGAAGCGGGTGATCGATGTGGAGATGACGACATCGAGATCCTCGGCGGCGTAACGGGATCGGGACAGGCAGTCCTGGACCGCATTCATCGCGAGGAGGAACGAGTCTTCGTAGTTGTCGGCGCTCTTGTCGTGGACTCGACGTTCGGTGACGCCGGTGATGGCCTCCAGATCGAACGTCGGTGGCTCCGCGAGGCGGGCGATCAGTTCTTCGGTGGTGACCACTCTCGAAGGAAGGTACGCACCGAGGGATTCGAATCTGGATCGAGGCAATGCCGCTCCTTGAGCTCGTGAGAGGGAGTATCCGGGCGGCATCACCCTCTACGAGTTTGCGCGTGAAGTACAGACCGCAGGCCTCTGTGCAGCGAATATGAGATATTACTCACAAGTAAGATTGGGTTGCCTCGTTGTTGCGGGCGCGGAGATCACCGTCGGCAGATGGTGACCGGACACCGGGCGTGGTGCAGGAGATTCTGACTCGTCGACCCCATCAACGCGCCGACGATCGGCCCACGACCGTGGCTGCCCACGACGATCAACTGTGCCTTCCGTGCGTGCTCGACCAGTATCTGGGCGGCGCTACCCTGCTCGGTCACGTGCGTGACCGAAACATCGGGGTAGCGCTCGGACATGCCGGCGACCCCCTCGGACAGCAGTGCCGACTCTTCCTCCTCGACGGCTTTCCAGTCCACCAGGACACCGGTTCCGCCGGCACCCAAAGCGGACGACCCGCGCCAGGAATGGACGGCGACGAGCGGAGCGCCGACCAGACCCGCGAACTCGTAGGCGAAGGTGACGGCGTTGTCACTGAGCGAGCTGCCGTCCACTCCCACGACAACGGGTCGGTCGTCGGGAATCGCCGAGCCCGCAGATCCGCGCCACACGGTGACGGGACACGTTGCGTGGTTCGCCACGTGCAGTGCCGTCGACCCGACGAACAACGACCGGACCGCCCCTGCTCCCGTCGCACCGAGGACCACCATGCGTGCGTCGTCTCCCTCGTCCACCAGATGTGCGCCGGCGGACTCCGGACCGATGCTGGAGTCGATGACCAGATCCGGGAATTCGGACCGGAGCATTTCGGTGGCCCGATCGACGATGGCCTCGCCGTCCTCTCGAAGTTGGCTGAGGAATTGCGATTGGATGAGGACCGCTGCCGGGCTGTACAGGGCACCGCTCTGGGGGAGCGCGTGTGCGAGCATCAGGGTGGCACTCGTCCGGTGTGCGATCGCCGCGGCCCAGCGCGCCGCATTCGACGAGGCGTCGGACCCGTCGACACCGACGACGATGACGTTGGGGTCGGGGGGCATGGCCATGTTCGGCTCCTTCCGCGTGTGGCGGTTTCGGCTTCCACTCTCCGCTATTTCGTGATGTCGCGCGTGGCCTTCCGTGCTTTCGTCCACATTTCGCGGACCTCGGCCGAGTCGGTCTCGGCAGCGGACACCTCGCGTGCGTAGAGCATGCCCAGGACGAAACCGGTAGCGGTGCCCCTACCCGGCCTCGCGAACCCGCGTTCGTCCAGCATGGCCAGGAGGTGACCCCGAGCAACCACCGAATCCTGGTGGTCTCCGAGGAGTTTTTGGAGGTCCTTGTATGCGTTCACTGCGCGGCGCACCCGCTTCGGGTGTGTCGGTTGCATGACTTCGACCGTGTAGCGAAGACGCTTGACACGTTTGCGGGCACGGTGCAGCTGTTCGGCACGCGCGCGCGGATCGTCGGCTTTCTTCGCCGCGCGAATGCGGGAGTCGATGGTGTCGACGAGATGTTCGAGCGTCGAAGACGCCCTCTTGCGGGCTGCCTTTCGTCCGGTTGTGGCCGACGCAGCTGCGCAGGCGGTGGCCAGTGCGGCGAGATCGTCGAACACACCGAGATACCGCGACGAGGCCATCGTGTCTGTGGCAACCCGTTCGGCCGTCTCGGCGAGTACCCCGAAATATGCCTCCGCCAGCGCACGTACACCGTCACGGTCAGGGACTTCGTCGACGGTCTCGAGATGCTCGGCGAATCGTGCCTGCTGGACTTCGACATCACGGGCTTCGCCCAGCCGCCGACCGATCCACCTCAGGTCCTCGATCGTTGTCGCGACGAGGTCGTCGTCGGGGATCGCGCCGCCGTATGTCTGCAGTGCACTTCGCAGCCGCCTGGCGGCAACTCGAAGGTCGTGGGTGGCCTCGGGCGTGTGGCGTCGTTGTTCGATGTCGGCGAGCAGCAGCGCTCGGGTGTGCTCCTGAAGGTAGACGGCCAAGGCTGCCCTGGGATCGGATGCCGTATCGCCACCGGACGGCACCGGTCGGGGCGGTCCGCCGACTGCACGACGCAGTTTCGACGGCTGCGTCGAGCGCGGCATCCCTGCTTCCAGGAGTCGGTCCTCGATCGCCTGAGCCAGGTCTCGGTCCTGACGAATCTGCTCGACTTCGATCTCGCGCCACACGTGATCACCGTGGTCCGTGCTGCCGGTCACCGCGGCGACCACCACGTCGGAGACCACTTCCATCACTGCCGCACCGTCGGCGTCGCGCAGGATGTGCCGTTCGCGATCGGTCGTGATCAGTGCAAGAGGACCGAGACTGCGGGAGCCGGTGACGGCAGTGAGCAACTCGGCGAGAGCGGCCGGGACCCCCGCCTCGCCGGGAACGGTCGCATCGAGTTGTAGCTCCGTGCGGGTGTCGCTGCCGACGGGCAGTTTCAGATGCCATCCCGCGTCGTCGCCGCCTTCCCTACGCCGCAGCGTGATATCAGCATCGAGCAGTCGATGGTCGTCCGTGTCGTAATACAGGGCCGACAGTTCGAACGTGTCGATCACGGGTTCGCCTGCGACACCGGGGAGTCCGGACAGATTCGGCAGCGCACGATCGGGCGAGGCCTCGTACTTGCGTTCCGTCTCGCGCTTCGCGCGGGGTTGCTTCGTGCCGGGACTCATGCCGCCATTGTTGCGTCCATCGGCGGAATGCGACAGGGGAAATAAGGGGGGAATGTGGCGTAGTGCCCGTTCACTGGGGCCAGTCGAGTGTGCGACGGCTGGTGAAGGTGCGCGGGCGGCCGGTGATCGGGTCGTCGAACTCGATCGACCGTGCGAGCAGTCGTAGCGGCTCCGAGTAATCGTCGCCCGGCACGTCGTAGAAGTCGGGGTAGAAGTTGTCACCCACCAGTCCGAGTCCGAGGGAGCTCATGTGCACTCGCAATTGGTGCGTTTTACCCGTGGTCGGTGTCAACCGGTACAGCGCATGGTCGCCCCTGCGCTCGACCAGTTCGAGATAGGTTTCGCTGTTGGGCTCGCCCGGTGTCTCGTAGGCCTGAAGCCGTCCCCGGTCCTTCAGGATGCGGCTGTGCAGAGTTATCGGAAAACGCAGTTCCGCGTCGTAGGGCGCAATCGCTTCGTACGTCTTGCACACCTGCCGTTCGGCGAACATGGTCTGGTAATCGCGCCGAACACCAGGCCGCAGCGTGAACAGCAGGACACCTGCTGTCAGGCGGTCGAGGCGGTGGGCAGGGGAGATGTCCACGAGGCCGAGTTCACGACGAAGCCGGACCAGAGCAGATTCGACGATGTGTGCGCCGCGCGGCGTCGTCGCGAGAAAGTGCGGCTTGTCGACCACCAGCAGATCGTCGTCTCGGTGCAGCACGGCCAGTTCGAAGGGGACGCGCTTTTCGGTGGGGAGGTCTCGGTACAGATACACGAAGGTGTGCCGCACGAACGGTGTGTCCTCGGTGATCGCCGAACCGTCCTGGCGGACGATTTCGCGGGCCGCGACCTTCGAACGGATGCTCGCCGCGTCGCGCGGGAATCGTGCGACGAGGTAGGACAACACGGTCGACCACTCGGTCGAATTGGGTAAACGCAAGCGCGTCGGATCCAGTCCGTCGCGGAGGGGAAGCGGTGCCGATACCACCCGTCCACGATAATTCAGCTGGCGGTCGACCAGGCACAGCGGCGGAACGCGCATAACGATTCTGTCGACTCGCTCGAGTCCCCCGCTTCCAGGTAATACCGTGCGAAAGGTAACGCAGTTCGTCGGGGCGGAACCGGAGGCTGAAATGGACAGGATCCTCGGGACGTCGGCACGTCGCCGGCTGCGGGTGGTTGCACACGTGCTGATTGCAGTCGTGGTACTGCCACTCGCGTTCGTAGTGGTGGGCGGCGGCACTGCCGTCGCCCACCCGTACGACCGGCTCCGTGAACATTGGGTACCGGCTCCCGGCGGGGTCGGACATATCAAAGTGCGTATCTGGCTGGCGAACAACGGCAGCAACAAAGCCGTCTACCTGCTCGATGGACTCCGCGCCACCGACGACGTGAGTGGGTGGGAGCACGAGACCAACGCGGCCTGGTTGTCCGATCACGGGATCACTGTCGTGGAGCCGGTCGGCGGGGAATCGAGTTTCTATGCGGATTGGTACGCGCCCAGCAATTTCAACAACCAGCCGTACACCTACAAGTGGGAATCATTCCTCACCGAGAATCTTCCCGACTTCCTTGCCGACACATACGGAATCAGCCGCACCCAGAATGCCGTGGTGGGACTGTCCATGGGCGGAAACGCCGCGCTGATTCTGTCCGCGTATCACCGTGACCAGTTTGCGTTCGCCGGTTCGATGTCCGGTTACCTGAATCTGTCGGCACCCGGTATGCGTGAAGCGATTCGCCTCGCGATGCTCGATGCGGGCGGTTACAACTCCGATAGCATGTGGGGACCGCCGTGGGATCCGGCGTGGTTGCGTCACGATCCGTTCGTCGTGGCACCGAAGCTGCGTGGTTTGCCCATGTGGATCTCTGCGGGTAGCGGTCTTCCCGGTCCCCACGACCAACCGAGGTCTGCCATCGACGTCTTCAACACCGGTACCGGCATGGGTTTGGAAGCGATCGCGCTCGCCCAGAACCGTGCGTTCCAGGTGCGATTGGCAACCCTCGGTATTCCGGCGCACTTCGAGTTCCCGCCCGTCGGTACACACAGTTGGGGTTACTGGCAGGACCAACTGTGGGCGATGCTTCCGATGATGAAGGCATCGATCGGCGCCTGATTCCGGACCCACCCGAGTGCCTGATGTCCGTAAGCTCGAGTGATGACGAAATGGACAGCGCAGGACATCGGAGACCAGCACGGTCGAACGTTCGTGGTGACGGGTGCCAACAGCGGCCTCGGAGAAGTCGCCGCTCGCGCACTGGGTGCGGCCGGAGCCAACATCGTCCTCGCATGCCGCAACGTGGACAAGGGCCGCGCGGTCGCGTCGGCCATCGGATCGAACGCGCAGGTGCGCAAACTAGACCTCGCCGACCTGGCTTCGGTGCGTGAGTTCGCAGACGGAGTGGATTCTGTGGACGTGCTGGTCAACAACGCCGGGGTCATGGCAGTCCCGATGCGGCGCACTGCCGATGGATTCGAGATGCAATTCGGCACCAACCACCTCGGTCACTTCGCGCTCACCGGATTGCTGATCGACAAGATCACAGACCGGGTGGCCACGATGTCGAGTGCGCTGCACCAACTCGGCGCGATCGACTTGAACGACCTGAACTACGAGCACCGCAAGTACGGACGGTGGCCGGCTTATGGGCAGTCCAAGCTGGCCAATCTGATGTTCACCTACGAATTGCAGCGACGCCTGTCCGAGGCGGGTTCACCGGTCAAGGCGGTGGCGGCGCATCCCGGTTACGCGTCCACCAATCTACAGGGGCACACCGAATCGGTCATGGATGCCGTGATGGGGTTCGCGAACCGGGTGATCGCCCAGTCGGCAGAAATGGGGACCCTGCCGATGCTGTACGCCGCCACCGCTCCCGACGTCGTGGGCGGTGCCTACTACGGTCCGGACGGCCTGTTCGAGCAGCGCGGACATCCCAAACGGGTGGGCTCCAACGGCAAGTCGCGAGACGAAGCGGTTGCCGCATCCTTGTGGGACGCGTCGGAGGAACTCACCGGCGTCACATACGAATTCAGTCGTCGGTGACTTCGAGGGCGACGTCGATGTTGCCGCGCGTTGCGTTGGAGTACGGGCACAACTGGTGAGCCTTCTTCGTCAAGGCGAGCGCTTCGTCGTGCGGTAGGTGCGGCAGGGACACCTCGAGGGTGACGGTCAGTCCGAATCCACCGCCGTCGGTCTGGCCGATCCCGACACGGGCACCGACAGACGAGTCGCCGACGTTCGCCTTGTCCTGGCGCCCCACCAGTTGCAGCGCCGAATGGAAGCACGCGGCGTACCCGGCGGCGAACAGCTGTTCGGGGTTGGCGCCGTTTCCGCTGCCGCCCATCTCGGTGGGGATGGCGAGATCGAGGTCGACTCGTCCGTCGGTCGTTCGGGTGTGCCCGTTGCGTCCTTCTCCTGTTGCGAGGGCTTCAGCTGTGTAGACGACCTTCATGTCGGTTCTCCCTTTCGTGGAGTTGGGTTCGCGTGGAGTTGGGTTCGCGTGGATCTGGGATGGCCGTGGGCTGCTCATTGGGCGTCCCGCAACGACCTGGTGACACGGCTGAGAACGTCGCGCAGAGCGGACAGTTCGGTGCTCGACAGGCCGGTGGCTTCGGCGATCGCGGCCGGAATGTCGGTTGCGTCTGCGCGGAGGGCGGAACCGGTGTCGGTGAGGTGGATGTCGACTCGCCGTTCATCAGCGGTGCGTCGCCTGCGTTCGATCAGGTTCAGGGATTCGAGCCGTTTGAGGAGTGGAGACAGTGTTCCGCTGTCGAGTTCCAAACGTTCGCCGATGTCCCTGACGCCGATGCCGTCCCGCTCCCAGAGTACGAGCAGAACCAGATACTGCGGGTACGTGAGACCCAGGCGATCGAGCATCGTGCGGTAAGCGGCGGTGGTGGCCCGCGACGCCGAATAGAGGGCGAAGCACACTTGCCGGTCGAGTTCGAGGTTGCCGCTCACAATCAACAAGGTAGCGTGCAATTCAATTGTGTGCAACTGGAAATGTCCTCGTGTTGCGGGCTCGTCTCGAATCTCGAAAACCGCACACCTGCCCTGGAAGCAGTTGCTAATTTCACCTGATGCACAAGACGAGACTGATCGCGGCACTCGGCTCGGCAGTAGCGTTGCTTTTGGCCGGGACCGGCACTGCCTCCGCCACCGAACTGCCGGTGACCTACAACTTCTTCTCCGGCATTGCCCCGGAACTGGTCGATCACGGCGGCTCTCTCCCGGGATCCAACGACTACAATTGCGTCCCGTCGCCAGCCCATCCGAATCCGGTGGTGCTTGTGCACGGCACGGGCGGATCGCAGCAGACCAACTGGGGCACCTACGTTCCGCTGCTGAAGAACGAGGGATACTGCGTCTTCGCGCTCACTTATGGGGAGCCGGCTGGTTTGCCGTGGCCGATGACAGCCGTCGGGGGTATGGGCCTCATGGAGGACAGCGCTCGCGACCTCGCCGAGTTCGTCGACGGTGTTCTCGCCGCGACCGGCGCATCCAAGGTGGACATCGTCGGACACTCCCAGGGCACCATCGTTCCTGCCTATTACGCGAAATACCTGGGCGGCAGGGACAAGATCGACAAGCATGTTTCGCTTGCACCGGCATGGAACGGTACTACTGTGGCCGGCGCGGACGTCATCGGCCGAACGGTCCGGGGGCTCGGAGTCGAGCCCGAGGACCTCCCGATCTGCCATGCATGTGCTCAGCTCGATCCCGGATCGTCATTCATGCGCGCGATCCGCGAAGACGGCTACTACTTTCCCGAAATCGAGTACACGAACATCGCCACCAAGTACGACGAACTGATCGTGCCGTACTGGTCCGGTCTGCAACCGGGCGGTGAGAACGTGCACAACATTCTCGTCCAAGACGGGTGCGAGGTCGACTACAGCGAGCACGCGGGTATCGCCGGGTCGCGGCGGGCGGCATTCTTTGTACTCAACGCGCTCGATCCCGAACATCCGCGGCCGGTCCCGTGTGATCGCGCGGCTCCCTTCAGTGGCGCGCCCTTCTGAGCGCATACACTTGTCGGTAGTGACACGGGGTGCCGTCCGATGCGGGCGGCTGAGAGCACACCCGTCGAACCTGATCTGGCTGATACCAGCGAAGGGATGTCGCGGTGGTGTGTCGTATGCATTCCACTTCTGAGGTCTCGACGTCGAACCCGGCTCGCTGGCCGAACAGAAGGTGAGAGATGCAAATCGACAAGCAGATCGTCGTCGTGACCGGCGCCGGCCGAGGGCTCGGCGCGGCCATTGCCCGCGCATTCGCGCGTGAGGGTGCGAGAGTGGTGGTCAACTACCGAAACAGTCGCGAAGCAGCCGAGGTGCTGGTCGCCGAGCTGGGTGACACCGCGACCACGATCCAAGCCGATGTCACCGACGCTGGGCAGGTGGCTGAATTGTTTGCCGCCGCCGAACGGCACTTCGGAGCCCCGGCCACCACCGTGATCAACAACGCGCTCGCGGACTTCTCGTTCAACGGCGACGCACGTGAGAAGGCGGACACGATCTCCTGGGAGGCGTTCGACTCGCAGCTACGCGGCAGCGTCAAAGCGGCGTTGCACACCACGCAGGCAGCACTCCCCGGGATGCGCGCCGCCGGGTTCGGGCGCATCGTCAATGTGGGCACGAACCTTTTTCAGAACCCGGTGGTGCCGTACCACGACTACACCGCAGCCAAGGCGGCCGCACTGTCACTCACCCGCACCCTCGCAGCCGACCTCGGACCGGACAACATCACCGTGAACATGGTGTCGGGCGGGTTGCTGCGCACCACCGACGCCAGCGCCGCAACACCCGACGAGGTCTTCGACCTCATCGCCTCGAGCACTCCGTTACAGCGAGTGACCACACCCGAGGAGTTCGCGGATGCTGTGCTGTTCTTCGCCTCGCCGTGGGCTCGATCGGTGACGGGGCAGAACCTCGTCGTCGACGGCGGACTGGTCAAGGACTGACATGTCGAAGAGTTTGCATTTCAACGCTTTTCTTTTCGGGTGCGGGCATCACGGGGCGGCGTGGCGGCATCCCGACTCACAGGTGGAACGCCTGGTGGACATCACCTACTACGAAGACCTCGCCCGCACGGCGGAACGCGGCTGCCTCGATGCGGTGTTCTTCGCGGACGGGCATTCGGTTCGTGATCCCGCGGGCGGTGGGATGTGGTTTCTCGAACCGATCACCGCGTTGTCGGCGATGGCGCGCGCGACCGAGAAGATCGGGCTGGTCACCACGGTCTCGAGCACCTTCTACACCCCATTTCATGCGGCGCGCATGCTGGCATCCCTCGACCACATCAGTGGCGGCCGCATGGGGTGGAACGTGGTCACGTCGATGTTCGATGCCGAGGCGCGCAATCACGGACTCGAGGCCATGCCTGCGCATGACGAACGATACGAACGAGCGGCGGAGTTCGTCGACGTTGCCTTGGCGCTCTGGGATTCCTGGGACGAAGATGCGATCATCCTCGACCGGGGCGGGCTCTTCGCCGACCCGGACAAGGTGCACCGCATCGAACATCGAGGCAAGAACTTCCTCGTCGACGGTCCGTTGAACGTGCCGAGGTCTCCGCAGGGGCGTCCCGTGTTGTTCCAGGCGGGGGCGTCGGAGCAGGGCCGGGCTCTCGCGGCGCAATGCGCGGAGGGCATCTATGCCGTGGCCTACGATCTGCCGTCCGCGCAGGCCTACTATTCCGACGTGAAGGCCCGGGTTCGCGCGGCCGGACGTGACCCCGAGGCGGTGACGATCATGCCGGGGCTCGTCACCTATGTCGGGTCCACGATGGCTCAGGCGCGGGCCAAGAAGGCCGAACTCGATGCGTTGCTCCCGGTGGAGCAGTCGCTGCGGCAGCTGTCGATGTTCGTGCAACAGGATTGCGCGGAGTGGGAGCTCGACGCGCCGGTGCCCGAATTGCCGCCGCTGGCCGAGTTCACCGGACCGCACGGGCGTTACGACACGATCTTGCGGATCATCGAGAAGGACTCGCCGACCGTGCGGGAACTACTAGGCACCCTCGCCGCCGGGGGTGGGCATTGCACGATGATCGGCACCCCGGAGTCGATCGCCGACGAGATCGAGGAGTGGTTCCGCGGGGAAGGGGCCGACGGCTTCAACCTCATGCCGCCGCTGTACTCACATGGGCTCGACGACTTCGTCGACCAGGTGATCCCGGTGCTCCAGCGACGCGGACTGTTCCGAACCGAGTACGAAACGGCGACGCTGCGCGGCCACCTGACCTCCTGACCCCTGTGAGTGGT
>NZ_JBUYWD010000015.1:0-36900 GCF_055231015.1 Rhodococcus quanlei
AACCACTCACAGGGTGTGGCTTACCGCACACTCGCAATAAACGTTCCTCTCCCGGGAATTGATGACGATGCTGGCACGTTAGTTGAGTCAGTAACGCTCAATCTTGGAGGAGGCGTCGGAATGCCAGCAATCTTCGGGCCCGAGGGCCCTGGCCGTATCGACATCAGTCGGCTCATGAGCCGCGGAACCCAGGACGTGATGGGTGCAGCGGCGCGCTTCGCGGCAGGCCGCGGTGACTCCGACGTCGACGCTCTGCACGTTTTGCGTGTCATGGCAGAGCAGGGGCCGGTGAAGACACTGATGGAGCGCGCAGGCGCGGACCCGGTTACGGTCGCCGAGGCCGTCGAGCTGCGCCTGCCGCAGCGTCGGAACACTGCGGGGTTCGCAGCTCCGTCGCTGAGTAGTGCACTCAAGACCGCGCTGCTCGAAGCGCATCAGCTCGCACGTGCCCTGGGGTCGACCTACATAGACCCCGAGCACCTCTTCCTGGCGCTCGCCGCGGACAGTGACCATGCTGCCGGACGCCTGCTTGCGTCCGAGGGAATAACCCCGGAACGTCTGCAGACGGCGGTGCAGGGCGGAACTGTGGACGACTCTGCGGAATCTTCCACGCCGAATCTCGATAAGTACGGCTTCGATCTCACCGACCGCGCCCGTGCGGGTGGCGTCGATCCGGTCATCGGACGCTCCGACGAAATCGAGCAGACCATCGAAATCCTGTCGCGTCGGACCAAGAACAACCCGGTCCTCGTCGGCGAGGCCGGCGTGGGTAAGACTGCGGTTGTCGAGGGGCTTGCCCAGCGCATCGTCGACGGTGATGTCCCCGATCGCCTGGTCGGTAAGCGCGTCGTCCAACTCGACCTGTCGAGCATGGTTGCGGGTGCTCGCTACCGCGGCGATTTCGAGGAGCGGCTGAACAAGGTGGTCGACGAGATCACCGCACACGCTGGTGAAACCATCGTCTTCATCGACGAAATTCACACCATCGCAGGTGCGGGCGGCGGCGCCGAGGGTGCGATGGATGCCGGAAACATCCTCAAGCCCAAGCTCGCTCGTGGTGAGCTCCACGTCGTCGGTGCGACCACGCTCGACGAGTACCGCAAACACATCGAGAAGGATGCGGCCCTCGAGCGCCGTTTCCAGCCGGTCACGGTGGACGAGCCGAGCATCGACGATGCGATCACCATTCTCACCGGACTACGCGACCGGTACGCCGAACACCACAAGGTCGACTACACGGACGAGGCGATCACCGCCGCCGTCGAGCTGTCGGCGCGGTACATCGGTGATCGCTTCCTGCCGGACAAGGCGATCGACCTCATCGACCAGGCGGGTGCGCGGCTGTCGCTCCGCACCCCGAGCGTCGACGAGGATGCGCTGCGGCAGCGGATCGTCGAGCTCGAGGGGCTCAAAGAAGCCGCGGTCGCCGAGGAAGAATACGAACGTGCGTCCGGTCTGCGCGACGAGATCAACACCGTGCAGTCCCGACTCGATGGCGCCCCCGAGGCTGTGGGCATCCCCGATGTGACTGCCGAGCACATCGCCGAGGTTGTTTCGCGTGCGACCGGTATCCCGGCAAGCCAGATGACGCAGGCGGAAAAGGAACGCTTGCGTGGGCTCGAGGACGAGTTGCATCGACGTGTCGTCGGACAGGACGATGCGGTGCGCGCCATTGCTCGTTCGGTGCGGCGCAGTCGCACCGGCATGAGCGACCCGGACCGTCCGGTGGGGAGCTTCCTGTTCCTCGGACCGACCGGCGTCGGCAAGACCGAGTTGGCAAAGGCACTGGCTGCCAGTCTGTTCGGTGACGAGAGCAAGATGTTGCGGCTCGACATGAGTGAGTTCGGTGAACGGCACACCGTGAGCCGTCTCGTCGGTGCACCTCCTGGGTACGTCGGGTACGGCGAGGCAGGTCAGCTCACCGAACAGGTGCGGCGCAACCCGTACTCGGTGATTCTGCTCGACGAGATCGAGAAGGCTCACCCGGATGTGTTCAACACCTTGCTGCAGGTGCTCGACGACGGACGCCTCACCGACGGTCAGGGTCGGACGGTGGATTTCAAGAACACCGTGTTGATCATGACCAGCAATCTCGGGTCCGACATCATCTCGAGTAAGTCGGGTGCGCTCGGCTTCGTGACGGGCAATGCCGAGGCAGCAGAAAAGCCGTTGCGTGATCGTGTGATGGCGCGGCTGCGCGAGTCGATGCGGCCGGAGTTCCTGAACCGGATCGACGAGATCGTGATCTTCCGCAAGCTCGACGACGAGCAGCTGCACCGGATCACCGATCTTCTGCTCGAGGACAGCCGCAAACGGCTCGAGTCCAAGGGCATCGAGATCGTGTTCAGTGACGATGCCGTCGACTGGATCGCGGAGAACGGGCACCAGCCCGAGTTCGGTGCGCGTCCGTTGCGTCGCTCGATTCAGCGGGCGGTCGATGATCGGATCGCGGATCTGATTCTCGACGACGTGCTGGCCGAAGGCTCTCGGGTCCAGGTCGGTGTGGCCGACGACGAGCTCGACCTGGTGGTGCGCTAGCGCGCCCGTGCGTGGTTTGCGAGTCCAGAGACTCGCAAACCACGCACAGGTGTCTATGGTGCCTGCGGGTAGGGCAGGTGTCGGCTACTGCGTTCGTTCACAATGATCGGGCGCCCTACCTGGGGAAATGCGCGTTGCGGGCAGGCGGGACGGTCACAGACCTTGCAGCCCGCGCCGATGGGCACAGCCGCGTACGGGTCCTCGAGCTGAAGCCCTTTCGAGTAGACGAGCCTCTCCGCGTATTCGAGATCGCAGCCGAGGCCGATCGCGAAGTTCTTTTCCGGCCCACGGTAACCGTGACCACCGCTGTGCGTGGTTCGGGCAATCCACAGGTAACTGCGTCCGTCGGGCATCTGCGACACCTGACGAAGTATCCGACCAGGCCGCTCGAACGCTTCGTGCACCACCCATAATGGGCAACTACCACCTGCTCGGGAAAAATGGAACGCCGTGGCGGACTGCCTCTTCGAGATGTTTCCGGCGCGGTCGGTGCGGACGAAGAAGAAGGGCACTCCGCGCTGTCCCTTGCGTTGCAGTGTGCTCAGCCGGTGACAGATGGTTTCGAATCCGACCTCGAAACGTTGGGCCAGCAGGTCGATGTCGTACTGCAACTCTTCTGCCGAATCCAGGAACGTTCCGTACGGCAGTATCAGCGCCCCGGCAAAGTAGTTGGCCAGCCCGATTCGGGCGAGCCTTCGGGACTCTGCGGTGAGCGTCGTGTCTTCACCCACCAGCCTCTCGAGTTCGTCCTCATGGTTCAGAAAGGCCAACTGGGTAGCCAATTGGAATGCGCGCTGCCCGGGTTGGAGTCGGCGGGCGAGCTTCACCATCCGCCGGTCGGGGTCGTACAGGCGGAGCGGCCCCAGTGCACCCATCTCCTCGTTGAGAATCTGAACGCTCACACCGAACTTCTCCTCCAGCAGTCGCGTCAACTGCAGGTCCATCGACCCGACGTACAGGTGCTCGGTGCGAAACATCTCCTCGGCGGCCTCGTCGAGTGACGCAATGTGGTTACGCCGGTCGTAGAAGAAGTCGCGAACCTCCTCGTACGGCATCGGTGTTTGCCCGTCCGAGGGCGCGCCGGACAGCTGGGCGGAGAACTGGTCGAGTTGGTCCGATGCTGCATGCAGTCGCCGATGCAAAGTGACGAGGGTGCGCCCGATGGAAGGCATGCGGGCGACGAGCTCCTCCACCTCGGACAACTGCGCGTCGCCGGCGGTCTCGGTGAGCACATCGTGCAGATCCGATACCAGTCGTGCGTCGCTGTCCGCGGCGAAGAATTGCACGTCGAGGTCGAATGTGGCGTTCAGTTTGAGCAGTACCGGGACGGTGAGTGGACGCTGATCGTTCTCGAGTTGATTGAGGTAGCTCGAGGAGAGGCCGAGGGTCTTCGCAAGTGCCACTTGAGTGAGGTGTCGCTCCTCGCGTAGCCGTCGCAGGCGGGCTCCCACATACATCTTCCGCACAGCCGTCAGCGTAACGCCGCACATTTGCAACTATTGCAAAAACCCGAGCGGCAATCCGCAAAAATAGGCATTTGCGAGGCATTTTGCAGGTGGAAGCGGCTGTGTAGCGTGCGAATTATGAAGAAGCACGTAGTACGTACCCGCCCCTCGGCCGAAGTATTCCCCCGAGAAGAGCACCTT
The DNA here is from genome assembly GCF_055231015.1 of Rhodococcus quanlei. Lineage (NCBI taxonomy): Bacteria > Bacillati > Actinomycetota > Actinomycetes > Mycobacteriales > Nocardiaceae > Rhodococcus > Rhodococcus quanlei. The sequence continues at coordinate 4,185 of NZ_JBUYWD010000015.1, forward strand.
GCGTGGAAGGTTGCGGAAGTTGCAACAGACCTGGTCGAGGTGCCAGCCGATACCAGCGAGATGATCGTCAACCGCATCATCGACAATGCAGCCGTCGCAGCCGCCTCGATCACCCGTCGACCGGTGTCGAGCGCGCGCGCTCAGGCGCTGACCCACCCGTACGCCCCCGGATCCACCGTGTTCGGCGTGGACGATCGGGTATCGCCGGAATGGGCTGCGTGGGCGAACGGAGTGGCCGTTCGTGAACTGGACTTCCACGACACCTTCCTGGCGGCCGAGTACTCGCACCCGGGAGACAACATTCCGCCGATCCTCGCGGTCGCACAGCACTGCGGCCGCAGCGGCGCCGACCTGATCCGCGGATTGGCGACCGGGTACGAGATTCAGATCGACCTGGTACGGGCCATCTCCCTGCACGAGCACAAGATCGATCACGTCGCCCACCTCGGCCCTTCGGCCGCAGCCGGTATCGGAACCCTGCTCGACCTCGATGCCGACACGATCTATCAGGCGGTCGGTCAGGCACTGCACACGACGACGGCCACCCGCCAGTCACGCAAGGGCGAGATCTCCAGTTGGAAGGCGCACGCGCCCGCTTTTGCCGGGAAGATGGCCGTGGAAGCCGTCGACCGTGCGATGCGGGGCGAAGGAGCCCCCTCGCCCATCTGGGAAGGTGAGGACGGTGTCATCGCCTGGCTCCTTGGCGGACCGAAGGTCGAATACTCGGTGCCGTTGCCCGGACCGGGTGAGGCCAAACGCGCGATCCTCGACAGCTACACCAAAGAGCACTCGGCCGAGTACCAGAGTCAGGCCCCGATCGACCTGGCCCGCCGCATGCGTGCGCAGGTCGGCGACCTGTCGCAGATCGCGTCGATCGTTCTGCACACCAGCCACCACACTCACTACGTGATCGGTACGGGATCGAACGACCCGCAGAAGTTCGATCCGTCGGCCAGCCGCGAGACTCTCGACCACTCGGTGATGTATATCTTCGCGGTGGCCCTCGAGGACGGCGAGTGGCATCACGAACGTTCGTATGCTCCCGAGCGTGCGAACCGCCCTGAGACCATCGAACTGTGGAAGAAGATCTCCACAAAGGAAGACCCCGAATGGACGCGCCGCTATCACTCCACCGACCCCGACGAGAAGGCGTTCGGTGCGCGCGCCGAGATCACCTTGCGCAGTGGCGAAGTCATCACCGACGAACTTGCGGTCGCCGATGCCCACCCGCTCGGTGCACACCCGTTCGCCCGTGAGCAGTACATCGCGAAATTCCGCACTCTGGCAGAAGGAGTCATCGCACCGGCAGAGCAGGACCGGTTCCTCGATGTCGCTCAGCGCGTTCCCAGTCTGAAGGTCGGCGAACTCGATCAGCTCACTGTCACTGCCACCGACGACGTCCTGGCGGCGGCGCCCACGATCGCACAGGGGATCTTCTGATGAACGACAACACATCACGCGTGATTGCCGCGCCCGCATCTGCGTCGGACAAACGCAAAGCGTTCCGGGCCGGTTTGGCATCGAACAAGATTCAGCGGATGCCCGGAGCGTTCTCTCCACTCGTCGCGATGTTGGCGCAGGAAATCGGGTTCGAGGGCGTGTACGTCTCGGGTGCTGTCGTGTCCGCCGATCTCGGTCTCCCCGATATCGGTCTCACCACTCTCAGCGAGGTCGCCGATCGTGGGCAGCAGATCGCCCGAGTGACCGACCTGCCGACCCTCATCGACGCGGACACCGGGTTCGGCGAGCCGATGAGCGCAGCCCGCACCGTCACCGTTCTCGAAGATGCGGGTCTGGCGGGTTGTCACCTCGAGGATCAGGTCAACCCCAAGCGTTGCGGCCATCTCGACGGCAAGGCCGTGGTCCCCGCCGGCGACATGGTTCAGCGGATCAGGGCAGCGGTGTCCGCTCGGCGCGACCCCGACTTCGTCATCTGTGCTCGCACCGACGCCCGCGCCATCGAGGGGTTGGATGCGGCCATCGCACGGGCGAACGCCTACGTCGACGCTGGAGCGGACATGATCTTCGTCGAGGCGCTCGCCGACGAATCGGAGTTCGAGAAGTTCCGTGCCGGTGTCCGAGTGCCATTGCTGGCCAACATGACCGAGTTCGGCAAATCCGATCTGCTCTCGGCATCTGCGCTCGAGAATCTCGGGTACAACGTCGTGATTTATCCGGTGTCTACCCTGCGGCTTGCGATGTTCGCCGCGGAACAGGGACTGCGCGAGATCGCGGAGACCGGCACTCAGGCCGGCGTCGTCGACCGGATGCAGCACCGCAGCCGGTTGTACGAATTGCTGCAGTACGAGAACTACAACGAATTCGATTCCGGGATCTTCAACTTCACACTCGAGGGGGAGTCATGACGCAGATCCGCAAGGGACTCACCGGTGTCGTCGTCGACACGACGGCAATCTCGAAAGTGGTGCCCGAAACCAATACCCTCACCTACCGCGGATACCCCGTGCAGGACCTCGCTGCACACTGCTCCTTCGAGGAAGTGGCGTATCTGCTGTGGAATGGTGAGCTGCCCGACGACGGCCAACTGCAGTTGTTCACCCAACGCGAGCGGGCGCAACGCCGAGCCGATCGCTCGTTGCTGTCCTTGCTGGCCAAACTGCCGGACACGTGTCACCCGATGGACGTGGTGCGTACCGCCATCAGCTACCTGGGTGCTGAGGACCCGGAAGAAGACGACAACGCATCGTCCGCCAACCTCGACAAGTCACTCCGCATGATGGCGGTGTTGCCGACGGTGGTCGCCGCCGACTTCCGGCGCCGTCGCGGCCTCGATCCGATCAACCCACATTCGCACCTCGGATTCGCGGAGAATTTCCTCTACATGTCCTTCGGTGCGGTGCCGGACACGAGGATCGTGAAGGCGTTCGAAGCCTCGCTGGTGTTGTATGCGGAACACAGTTTCAATGCGTCGACCTTCGCCGCTCGCGTGGTGACGTCGACGCTGTCGGACATCTATAGTGCGGTGACGGCCGCCATCGGAGCGCTGAAGGGGCCGTTGCACGGCGGCGCGAACGAGGCCGTCATGACCATGATGCTCGAGATCGACGATCCGGCCCAGGCGTCGGAGTGGTTGCGGGGCAAAATGGCCGACAAGCAGAAGGTGATGGGCTTCGGCCACCGCGTCTACAAGGACGGCGACTCCAGAGTGCCGACCATGCGCGCCGCTTTGCAGGACGTTGCGGCGGTGACCGATGGCCAGAAGTGGCTGGACATGTACGACGAACTCGAGCGCACCATGCTCGACGCCACGGGAATCAAGCCGAATCTGGATTTCCCGGCGGGTCCTGCCTACTACCTGATGGGCTTCGATATCGAGGTGTTCACACCCATTTTCGTGATGGCGCGCATCACCGGTTGGACTGCGCACATCATCGAGCAGGGGAGTGCGAATGCCCTGATCCGGCCGCTCAGTGAGTACTCGGGTGTTGATCAGCGAGTCCTCGCCCGCTGACCGCCCTCACCCCTGTGCGTGGTTTGCGAGTCGCCCGACTCGCAAACCACGCACAGGCGGCGGAGTCGCCTACAGCTCGGCGCGAACCAGTTTCGCCGCTTCGACGAGGTTGCGGAGCGACTCCTCGACCTCGACGGGGCCGCGGGTCTTGAGTCCACAATCCGGATTCACCCACAGCCGTTCCACCGGAACGGCTTTCAGTGCTTCGCGGAGAGATTCGGCGATCTCGTCCACGCTCGGTACCCGCGGAGAGTGAATGTCGTACACGCCGGGCCCGACCCCCAGGTCGAAGCCCACCGCGTTGAGATCGTCGAGTACCTCCATGTGTGAGCGTGCTGCCTCGATGGACGTCACATCGGCATCCAACTTGGCGATGGCCTCGATGACCTCACCGAACTCCGAATAGCACAGATGCGTGTGGATCTGCGTCACATCGGCAACCCCGGAAGTGGACAACCGGAACGCACCGACGGACCAATCCAGGTAGGCGGTCTGTTCGGTAGCGCGCAAAGGCAGCAGCTCCCGTAGCGCGGGTTCGTCGACCTGAATGATCTTGACGCCCGCAGCCTCGAGGTCGACCGTTTCCTCACGGATCGCGAGGGCGACCTGGTTGGCGGAATCGGCCAGGGGCTGATCGTCGCGCACGAACGACCACGCGAGGATGGTCACCGGACCGGTCAGCATGCCCTTGACCGGGCGCTCGGTCAGTGATTGTGCGTACTCGATCCAGTCGACGGTCATCGGTTTCGGTCGCCGAACGTCGCCGAACAGGATCGGCGGACGCACGCACCGGCTTCCGTACGACTGGACCCAGCCGTTGGCTGTGGCGAAGAATCCGTCGAGTTGCTCGGCGAAATACTGCACCATGTCGTTACGTTCGGGCTCGCCGTGGACGAGGACGTCGATGTCGAGCTGCTCTTGTAGCGCCACCACATCGGCGATCTCACCACGCATCCGCGCCAGGTACTCGGCCTGGTCGATCTCGCCCTTGCGCAATGCGGCACGGGCGATGCGGATCTGCCTCGTCTGTGGGTACGACCCGATTGTCGTCGTGGGAAGCGGTGGGAGATCGAGTGCGGCTTGCGCCTGACGGCGTTCTGCAGCCGGGCTGCGTCCAGCGTCGGATTCGATTGTCGTGGCCAAGCGTTCACGTAGTTCCGCGTCGTGCAGGCGGGCGTCGGTGGCGCGAGTCGACGCGGCCGCGCGGGCCAGTGCGAATTCGTCGTCGACCGATTCGCGGCCCTTGGTGATCGCGGTGCCCAGTGCAACGACCTCGCGCACCTTTTCACTGCCGAAAGCCAGCCAGGAACGCAGCGCTTTGTCGAGTTCCGTCTCCGCATCGAGCGTGTACGGAACGTGCAGCAAGGAGCACGACGTCGACACTGCAAGCGAGCCGACGTTGCCGAGGACGGTGCTGACGGTGGCGAGGGCCTTGCCGAGGTCGGTGCGCCAGACGTTGCGACCGTCGACGATGCCGGCCACCACGTGCTTGTGAGCCAACCCGGGAACCGATGGAATCGAGTCGCTTCCGGCGACAAGATCGAGTGCGAGCCCCTCGATTCCGGTGGAAGCGAGGGCAGGCAAGGCATCACCGAGACTGCCGAAGTAGGACGCGACCAGGATGGCCGGCCGACTCTCGGCTCCGGACAGAGTGTCGTACACGCGTGTGGCGACGGCGATCTCCTCGGTGGTGCGATCCGCGACCAGCGCAGGTTCGTCGATCTGCACCCATTGGGCACCCTTGTCGGCGAGCAGTGCGAGGAGTTCGGCATACAACGGCAGCAACTCGTCGACGCGATCGAGGAGCTTTGTGTCGGATCCCACTCCTTTCGAGAGCAGAAGGAACGTGACCGGACCCAGGACTACCGGTCTGGCTGGGATGTCCAGTGCGAGTGCTTCGTCGAGTTCTGCGAGCACTTTGGACGGATCCAGCGAGAACGTCGTCGACGGCGAGATCTCCGGCACGAGGTAGTGGTAGTTGGTGTCGAACCACTTGGTCATCTCGAGCGGCGCGACCGCGTCATTGCCTCGTGCCGCCGCGAAGTAGCGGTCGAGCGGGGTGTCGATATCCGCAACGCGCTCGGGCAGGGCACCGAGCATCGCAGCAGTATCGAGGACGTGGTCGTAGTACGAGAAGGTGTTGACGGGAACGGAGTCGAGCCCGGCGTCACGCAGCTCGGTCCAGTTCTGGGCACGCAAGTCGGCGGCGACCGACTCCAGCCCGGCAGGGTCGAGCTTTCCTGCCCAGTAGGCCTCGACGGCCTTCTTCAGTTCGCGATTGCGGCCGATGCGAGGGGAGCCCAGCACGGTCGCTGTGAATGAAAATGTCACGAGTTTCTCCAGTTGCGTAGCGGTACGGTCACCACCGGCAAGCGGGTACACCTCTCGAGCCCAGGACAGATTTCAAGCGCACGGAGGTCTACGCGCCCATTCCACGGGGCGGTGAACCGTCGGGCACGGCGTGCCCGACGCAGTCGGCAGGTCTTCGGACTCGCAGGCAGCCGGCGTATTCGACGTCGGACCTAGTGGCCGTCGCTTCCCAGGCGTTGAAGACCCAGTGCATGGTGACGGCGGTCGTTCCTGCTCACCGCTGCGGGACAGTTCCGGATTCTCACCGGATTCCCTCTCACACGTAACGCCTCGAAAGGCGCACGTGCTTCGACGCCGAGCGCAGTCTTCGGGGCTCCTCACGACCGCACCGGGCGAACCAGCTGCACCGACCAGCATAGCCGTCTCTTTGCGGCCGAAACCCCCGGTGCGTGACGAAGGAGGGTGGACACTCGTCAACCGCTCACAGGGGATGATTCGCGTGGATGGAGAGAAGTCGCTAGTGTGGTCGGCATGCAGCGCGCATATTTTTGGTTTAGCAGGCCGGCCCTGGGTGGGTCGGTCGGTGTTACCACGCGCTGACCTCCACCCTACGAGCCGGATACAGACCGGCTCGCTGGAGTTCTTCACAGTCTTCGAGTCGGTTGGAACAGGAAACCGACGTAATGACTATCACTATCGACAATTCCGTTGCCGTCGACGAATCCACTCTCGACAATCAGCGAACTGTTTCGCTGAGTCCTCTCGTACCGCCGTCAGTGGTCCGCGGTGAGCTGACTCCCGGCGACGTTGCGTCCGCGACGGTCCGGACGGGACGTGCGGGAACGGTCGACATCCTGCGCGGCGACGACGACCGCCTGCTCGTCGTGGTCGGCCCGTGCTCGGTCCACGACCCGGCAGCGGCCATCGACTACGCACGCCGCCTGGCGTCCAAGGCCGAAGAATTGCGTGCCGACCTGCACATCGTCATGCGCGTGTACTTCGAGAAGCCGCGCACCTCGTTGGGGTGGAAAGGTCTGCTCAACGACCCACATCTCGACGGAACGTTCGACATCGACAGCGGCCTGCGGATCGGCCGCAAGCTGCTGCTCGACATCTCCGACCTCGGCCTTCCGGTCGGCTGCGAATTCCTCGATCCGATAATGCCTCAGTACATCTCCGACCTCGTGTCCTACGGTGCGATCGGTGCCCGCACGGCTGCGAGTCAGGTGCATCGTCAGCTGTGCAGTGCACTGTCCATGCCGGTGGGGATCAAGAACTCCACCGAAGGTGACGTGCAGGTCGCGGTGGACGGAACGCGTGCTGCCGCAGCAAGTCACGTCTTCCCTGGCACCGACCTCGACGGACGTGCAGCACTGGTCCGGACTGCCGGTAACCCGGACTGCCACGTGATTCTGCGCGGCGGTACCGACGGCCCCAATTACGATGCAGAGACTGTTGCCGACACGGCGTCGCGGCTGCGTAAGGCCGGGTTGCCCGAATGTGTGGTGGTGGATGCGAGTCACGGCAACAGCTCCAAGAATCACGAGAAGCAGATCGACGTCGTCTCGGATCTTGCGGCCCGAATCGAAAACGGGGAGAAGGGTGTTGTCGGTGTGATGCTCGAAAGCTTCCTGGAGGCCGGGCGTCAGGACCTGCGCCTCGGCCACGTCGACGAGCTGACGTACGGCAAGTCGATCACCGATGCGTGCCTGGATTGGGAGAGGACGGCAGCGCAACTGGATCGCCTGGCGAGCGCTGTTGCCGCACGACGGCAGTGATGGTCAGCGGACACCACGCGTGCGGAACTGCACACTGATTCGCGGTCCCGTCGGACGTTTGCTCTTGGGTACGCAGTGTTCCCACGTGCGCTGGCATGATCCGCCCATCACGAGCAGGTCGCCGTGCCCGAGGGGGAAGCGCAGCGACGTGCCCCCGCCGCGCGGTCGTAGGAGAAGCGACCGCGCGGCGCCGAGAGACAGGATGGCGATCATCGTGTCCTCTGTGCGGCTGCGTCCGGTGTCGTCACCGTGCCAGGCGACGCTGTCGTTCCCGTCTCGGTAATAGCAGAGCCCGGACGTCGCGAACGGTTCGCCCAACTCGCGTGCGTAATGAGCCGACAAGGTGTTGCGACTCGTGACGAGCATGGAATCGGGCAGTGGTGCGCGTTCGTCGTAGAAGCTGACGAGCCGGGGAACGTCGACGACTCGGTCGTACATCTGCCTGCGCTCTGCCCGCCAAGGCACGACGCTTACCAAGCGTTCGAACAACGCATCGGAACCCGACAACCAGCCGGGTGCGGTGTCGACCCACGCGTCCCGAGCGAGCGGAGTACGAGTGAGGACGCTACCCAATTCGCCGAGTTCGGCACCGAGGGCCGAGTCGTCGAACAGCGATGGCTGGAGCATGCAACGAGCCTACCTCGAGGTATCGAACGGGTGTTCGATGTCAACTGATCGGGGTGAAGTCTCGACTGCTGAGGTATGTCGGACGCGGTGCCTGCGCGGCGTACGGCTCCGTCGGCGGGTTCTCGATGCTGTTGAACACGATGAACAAGTTCGACCGTGCGAACGGTGTGATGTTGCCGTTCGATCCGTGCATGCAGTTCGAATCGAAGACCGTCGCAGAACCGGACGGCCCCGTCATGACCTCGATGCCGTACTCGTTGGCCATTCCGGTCAGGGTCTTCTCGTCGGGGGACCCGGTCGGCGGTGCGGTGCTCACCAGCGATTCCTTGAAGTAGTCCTCGGGCGTGCTTCCCGCGCAGGAAACGAACTTGCGGTGCGATCCCGGCATGATCATCAGCCCGCCGTTGTAGCCGTAGTTCTCGGTCAACGCGATGGAAATGCTGGCCGCGCGCGGCGCCGGCATGCCGTCCTCGGCGTGCCAGGTTTCGAAGTCGGAATGCCAGTAGAAGGCGCCACCGCCGAAGCCAGGTTTGAAATTGAGTCGTGACTGGTGAACGTACACGTCGGAGCCCAGAATCTGTCGAGCGATACCGACAACTTCGGGGCGGCGGATGATCTCGTCGACCACCGAGCTGAGCAGGTGAACGTCGAAAACCGAACGCACGTCACCGCCCCCGTTTTCGCGGACCACGCGGCCATCGCCATGTAGACCCTTATCGCCTGCGAGGCGGTACATTTCGTCGTTCAGCGCGAAAACATCCCGTGTCGAGACCAGAGCATCCTTCGAATGGAAGCCCCGTGCGTCGTAGTCTGCGACCTCCCGTGCCGACAGTGGTCCGCCTGGGGGAGCGTTGCGATTCGGTTCGATCCAGGTGACGGGATCTTGTCGGACGCTCACTGTGCACTCGCTGCGGTCACGTGTGGGGTAGTGGTCGGCGACAACCGTACGCATACTTTCAGGCTCACCCTCTCAGGTCAGGAATATCGGTACTTCACCGACGTTCCCACTGGTCGTCGCTTCATGCAACCCGTCAGCGCCAGCGTCACAGGCCTGTGCGCAGGCTGGGAACGTCGGATCGGGCTCGGTCCGGTCGCTCGCGCGGAAAGTGTCGGAGGACGGGTTTACCGTGAGCGCATGTCGATGGAATTTCAGGTCACAGTTGATTCACAGCAACCGCACCAGCAGGCGAAATGGTGGGCCAGCGCGCTCGATTGGGAGATGGAGCCAAGTGATGAGAACTTCATCCGCGGGCTGATCCAAGCCGGTCATGCCCGAGAATCGGATACCACCACGTTCGAGGGCGTGCTGATGTGGCGCGGGGGAGCGGCGATCCGCGATCCCGAACACCCTCAGCGCCCGCGTGTCTTGTTCCAGCTCGTCCCGGAGTCGAAACAGGTGAAGAACCGCCTTCACCTGGATCTTCGTGCCGGCGACGGGCGAGAGGCGCTGGCCGAGAAGCTCGTTGCAGCCGGGGCCACCATTTCGCACCGCGGTAGTCAGGGGCCCTACGAATGGATCACGATGACGGACCCGGAGGGCAACGAGTTCTGTCTGTGTTGAGGGCAGCTCAGCGGTAGTTGCTCGGGGTACTGCCGGTCCAGCGCTTGAAAGCCCGCCGAAAAGCGCTGGGCTCCGAGAATCCGAGCCGAGCGGAGAGCGTCTCCACGGCCTCACCGCGTCGGAGACCGGCGACGGCTGTGTCGCGGAGAACTTCCTCGCGCAATTGATTGAGTGACGTACCGTCCTGGCGAAGCAGTCGGCGCAGGTGCGGGACGCTGATGGACAGCATCTCGGCGATGTCATCGGCGGTCGCAGTCCGCCCTGTCACGCCCAACTCGAGGGCGCGGCGTACCTGCGCGGACGCGGCGGAGTCGTAATCCCTTTCGGACAGAAGGAGGTTCGGCGACCCGCGAAGGTAGTCTTCGAGCGTTTCCTCGGTTTGGATAACCGGAAAACGCAGTGCCGCGTTGTCGAACTCCAGTGAGGGTGCGGGGCAGCCGAAGGTGACCGGCACTCCGAAGATGTAGTCGTAGTTCTGGGCCAGCCCGGCAACCGGCGCGGGATAGGGGACTTCGACGGACAGCAAGGGCACTCTCTTGCCGACCAACCATGCTGCAAACCGGTGCAGAAGCAGGAGCGAGAAATCTGTGGTGATACGTGCCGCCTCATCGGAAAGGTCCGAGTCGTCTGTGCGGCCCGGCATGAGGGTGACGCGGGTGCTGCGTTCACCCGAATCGAGGTGTAGTGGCGGCAGGGCGGGGAGGGCACGCACCAGATCGGCAAGACGGTAGATCACCGATCTCAGATCGGGTCGGTGAATCAGTGCCAGGCACAGTAGGCGAAAGGTGCCGCGGGGTACGGGTGCTCGGCCCAGGCCGAACAACTCGTCGTCGGTCACACGCCACACTTCCTGTGTGAACGCGGTGACCTGTGCCGGTGTGAGCCTGGCCAGGGGGTCTGCCAGGGCTGCGGGCGTGATACCGGCGGTGGTCAGTGCGGAGCCGAGATCGGTACCGGTCTGATCGGACAGCTCCAGTGCCCGTCGGACGAAATCTGCGGGAATGGTTCGCGCGTTCACCGTGTCCGTGTTCATCGCGCAGACTCCCAGGGGTTCATCGCGCAGACTCCCCGAGTGTGTGCAGACGCCGGGCAGCTTCGCCGAGAACTTCGTCCTTCTTGCAGAACGCAAAGCGCACCAGGTGATTCCATTGATTCGGATGGTCGGTGAATACGCTGATCGGCACGGCGGCCACCCCGATACGTTCCGGTAGGGCGCGGCAGAACGCCATTGCGTCGTGCTCACCGATTGCGCGAATATCGGCGCACAGGAAGTAGGTTCCCCCACCTGAGAAGACATCGAAGCCCGCGTCCGTGAGCGCGTGGTGCAGCACATCGCGTTTGGACTGTAGGCCGGAAGCCATATCGCGGACCCAGTTCTGTTCGTGCTCCAGAGCGTGCGCGACAGCCGGTTGGAACGGCGCACCACCGACGAAGGACAGATACTGTTTGGCCGCGCGCACACCGGCGATCAGATCGGCCGGACCGCAGGCCCACCCGATCTTCCATCCCGTCACGTTGAACATCTTCGCCGCACTCGACACCGTGACGGTGCGTTCCCACATCCCGGGCAGCGACGCGAGCGGAGTGTGCACCCGTCGGTCGAAAACCAGGTGTTCGTACACCTCGTCGCTGAGCACGAGTAGGTCGTGCTCACAGGCGAGTTCTGCGATGGCACGAGTCTCGTCGTCGGTGAAGACGGTGCCGGTGGGGTTGTGTGGGGTGTTGACGACGAGCATCGTGGTGCGCTCGGTGATCGCTGCGCGAAGGGCATCCACGTCCAATCGGAAGCCGGAACCCGACGGTACGAGGGGTGCGGTTCTGCGGACGGCGCCGGCCAAAGCCACCGTGGCTGCATAGGAGTCGTAGAACGGTTCGATCAACACCACTTCGTCTCCCGGTTCGACCAACCCCAGCAGCGTCGCACTGATGGCTTCGGTCGCACCGACGGTGACCAGAACCTCGGCGGCGGGATCGAGGTCGGCGCCGTAACGCCGATTTCTGTCTGCGGCGACGGCTTCGCGCAGCACGGCCATTCCTGCCCCGGGCGGGTACTGGTTCAATCCGTCGACGATGGCCTGGCGCGCGGTCGCGAGCATCGACTCGGGTCCGTCGGTATCCGGGTAACCCTGGCCGAGGTTGATGGCGTCGTGGCGAGCCGCGAGTTCGGTCATTTCCGCGAAGATCGTGGATGTGAACGGCCGCAGACGTGCGACGGTCCGGTTGCGGGCTCCCTCGGGCATAACTGCAGCGTAGTTGGTGTGCTGCCACATTCTCGATCCGGTGGTGTCACGTTCTGGCGTGCTGCGTCGTCTATGGGGTGGAGGGCGCAGACGGCGCCCGGCAAAGACGGAGGACATCATGACACGCATTCCCGCTGTGACACCTGCGGAGGCCGGACCGGTTGTGAAGGTTGCGTACAAGTTCGCGGCTCGGCAGTTCGGCGCTGTTCCCGAGCCCTTTGCGATCACCGCGCATCACCCGAAACTGATGGCTGCCTCCGGCGCCCACGAGCTCGCAGTGCAGAAGGCATCCACCGTGCTGCCGGCGAACGTGCGTGAACTCGCCGTGTACCGGGTGGCGTGGACAATCGGCTGCTCCTGGTGCGTCGACTTCGGGACCATGTTGCAGCGTCTCGACGGTCTGGACATCGAGCGTCTGAAAGAGATCGGCAACTACGCCGAATCCGACCTGTACACCGACGACGAGAAGGCGGCGATCGCATACGCCGACGCCATGACCGGCGATGTTCACGGTGACAACGGCGTCACGGACGATCAGGTCGCCGACTTGGCGCGCCGATTCGGTTACGACGGCGTGGTGGAGCTGACTTACCAGATCGGACTCGAGAACATGCGAGCGCGGATGAACTCGGCGCTCGGCATCACCGATCAGGGTTTCAGTACCGATGCTTGTCGCGTGCCGTGGGCGGACGACCAAGTCACCGGCTGATTCGGACCCCCGAGAACTTCTCCGGGTTCGCGACGTCATACGCGGCGTAGACGAGCCCGTCTCGGACGGTGAAGCCGTTGACGCGGGCTGCAAACCCTCGGTTGCGCTCGTTCTCGGGCAGCCCAGGGTTGTAGAAGCCGAGCTGGCCGTTGACCAGCACGGGCTGCAACGCCTCGAACGCCTCATGACCGTAACGCCGGCCGAGTCCGAGGAAGAAGCGGGCGAACTTGTCGGCGCCCACGATGATGTTGACGGCGGTGTTGGTGGTGCCGTTGGCATCGCCGATCACCCTCGCGTCCGGGTGCAGGGCCGCAACCACGGCATCGAGATCCCCGCTGGACATGGCCTCGATCAACCGGGTGACTGCCGCCGCGTGCTCGTCGTCCGGGACCGGGGGAGTTGCCGTGGTCGCCGCTTTGCGACCACGCGAAGCCAGTTGCCGAGCCGTCGCCACTTCGACGCCGAGGATGTTCGCGATCTCGGCGAACGGTACGGAGAAGCCGTCGTGCAGGACGAGGGCGACTCGTTGCTGCGGCGGCAGTGCGTCGAGCACGACGAGTGCGGCCAGGCGGTTGTCTTCCTGGTTCACAACGTAGTCCAGCGGGTCGGGCTCTGCCGAGGGGTTGATGTCGGTGACGATCGGTTCCGGGAGCCACTGCCCCACATAGGTTTCTCGTCGGACCGCAGCGGACCGGAGCCGGTCGAGGCACACTCGTCCCACGACCGTCGTGAGCCACGCTCCGAGGTCACGAATCTGCTCCGAGTTGTTGGAGTGCAACCGAATCCATGATTCCTGGACGGCATCTTCCGCATCACCGACGCTTCCCGTCAGCCGGTATGCGACCGACAACAGGTGTCGTCGATGAAGTTCGAACTCGTCCGTGAGAGACGCAGTTGTCATGCAGCCGAGTGTACGTCGAACCGGTGTATTCGCACCGGACGTCGGTAGCCCCGGATTCGGCTCGGTCAGATGTGTTACGACACTTCGGGCATCGAGTTGTTCGAGCGGGAAGTGGTGCCTGCGCTGCGTTGACGAGGCGCGGTGTCGTGTCGTGCGATGGCCTCGGCCACGCCCTCGATCCCGCCACGCACGAGTGCGCCGTACGCGTCGTCCGACAGGGCAGACGACTGCTCACGTGCGGCATCTATGTGGTCGCCGGCGGCCTCGAACGACCCGAGTCGACGGTAGTTGTCGGCGAGATTGAGGTGAAGCGAGGGATAGAAGCCGGCGACGTGTAGACCGGTGTGATGGTCCTGGACTCGCTGCTCTGTGATCGAGTCGGCTGCGTCGAGGGCGCGCACGTCCCAGGTCAATGCCTGCGCCGGATCGTCGTACAGGTCGGCGAGATAGTGCGCCAACGTGCAGCGATGCAACGGATCGCCATTGCTGCCGATGGTGGACCACAGGTCGAGAAGCTGCTCCCTGGCCGAGTCGAGGTTTCCCGCTCTCCCGTCCGTCACGGCTTGGGTGATTGCCGCGATGATCTGGTCGACAGTTGTCGGTGTGGTCATCGTCGTTCTCCTGGCGTCGAGTTCGTGCGCTGTGTGGGCATGGCGAGTGTGGTGAGATCGCCGTGGTCGGCCGAGCGGATCGTCGCAGGCTGGTCGGGAGTTCTGAGGTCGAGAAGAACATCCGGTCCGAGCGCTGTGCTGATGGCGGGATACAACGTGGTCGTCTCGAACCAGACCTCCATCGCCGGTCCGGTTACGGTTGCCGGAACCTGGGTCCGGGCCTCCCGCTCGTCGTCACCGACGGAGACTGCCGTGTCGGTCACGCGCAACGAGAGTCGATCGGTCGCGACCTGTTCGAGCGCCTGTAGGAGGTGAGATTTCGAGATGGTGACCCGGGTGATCACGTCGGGAAGGTTCGCGAGCATCGACCGATAGTCGGGGAAGGTCTCGGTGACGAGGCGGCAATAGTGATTGGGCCGAGTCGGCATTCGCATCCAGATCCCGTGTTCGTGGGCTTCCACCGTCACCCGAACGCTGCGACGAAGCTCGGGCAGACCGGTACGCAGGTCGTCGGCGTTCACCGTGGCTGCCCACGTCATCGTGTTCGGCTCGATGGGAACCAGTGTGCGAGTGGATATCCGGTAGCGATCGGTGGCGGTCAACGTGAGCGCATCCGTATCGGCCTCGAAGTACACGCCGCCCAGGACTGCCATTTCCGGTTCACGGGTGGTTGCCGTCAGGACTTGATCGATTGCCGCCGCGAAAATCGGCCCGCTCGAGGCGGCGACAGTCTGGCCGCGCTCTGCGATCAACGACGCCTTGATGAGCGCGGCATTCTCGCGCACGGCTGCGGCATCGTCTATCACCGTGGCGACGTGGTCCTCGATAAGGCGCACCGCCTCGCATCGGTCTGCATCGAGGACGGACTTCGCCGATGCGAGGGGCATGCCGATTTCACGCAGCTGCCTCAGCAGAACGGCGTGTTCAACCTGCTGCGCCTCGTAGAAGCGGTACCCCGAGACTGCATCGACCTCGGCGGGACGCAGCAAACCGGAGTCGGCGTAGAAGCGCAACGCGCTTGCCGTCAGGCCCGCGCGCCTGGCGAACACGCCGATCGACATCAATTCGGAATTGGACACCCCGACATCATCGGCCTTCGACCTACCTGAAGGTCAATTGCTGCGTTGGTCTGGGCGTTTGGCAACGATGGCGAAGTTCAGGGGGATCCGCGGTGCAGTCTCCGGCAGTGTCCATCCACGGGAGCAAGGTATGAGGTTCGGAAAGGCCGGCCAATCCATGTACGGCAGTTCGCTGAGCGACTCGATTGTCAGGCCGGCAGTTGTGAGTGCTCCGAAGACTTCGCCCAAGTCGTGACGCCACTCGTGGTTGGTGACATGCGCAATCTTGGGGCCGGTGTTGTCCGTATAGCTGCCGGAGTCCTCGTAGGTGCGAGTGCCTCCGCCGGACAGATAGTCGTCGGTAATCCCCCAGGGCTCGAATGCCATTGCCCCGAGGATCGGGTGATCGTCGCGGATCATGAAGAGCCCACCCGGTTCGAGGAGGTCGTGTATGGACTGCGCCCAGCTGGTGAGATCCGGTAGCCAGACAATGGTTCCCGCACTGGTGACGATGACGTCGAAGCGTTTGTCGATGACCGTCGACGCTGTCCGTGCATCGCCTTGCACCCACGTGATGTGGTGACCGTCTGCACTCGCTATTTGCTGTGCATGTCGCAGAGAGTTGGGTGAGAAGTCGAGTCCGTGAACGTCGACTGCGCCGAGTCGTGCCCAGGAGATGGTGTCTGTTCCGATGTGGCACTGCAGATGTAGGAGTGAGAGGTTCCGGATCCCGGATTCAGGAAGGTAGGGGGAAAGCACCGAAAGGTCGTTCTCGACCACGCCGGAGATGGTCGTGGGATCCGACAGAAAGCCGTCGACGCCGTACATCGCGGACCGTACATGGATGTCGGCGCGCTCGTCCCAGTTCGAGCGATTGGCAGCGAGGGCTGCTTCGTGCATGGTGTCTCCACATCGTGGTCGAAGGTAATGCGCTTGGTGACATCATGTTGCACCCGGTGGGGTGTCACAACGTCTTTTCGATCCAACTGTTGACTCGAAAGGGGTGTGCCCCTCCTTACGTTTGCGTGGGTAGTTTGACCTCGATTCCACCGAGGTTCAGGTAGATCATTGCTTTGAGTGAGTCAGCGGAATGATGGCCGTAGCCACGGGCGTTGATCAGTCTGATTTTCGAGTTGATTCCTTCGATGAGGGCATTCGATATGCCCAATTCGATAGCCGCACAGATTTGTTCGGCCTTTTTCTCGATCATGCGGGCCAGTTGTACGAATGCAGCGATCCCGCAGGACTTTGCCTCCTCGATCCACCTCTCTAGCCCCTGTCTCTCAAATGATCCGGGGTGGTGCCGCCGAACCTGGCGACTTCGATGGACCGCTGATAGGGACACGGCCGCCCGCTGTGCTGGGGCATCGGGCAGGTCTCTCGTAACGTGGGTGCCGGGTTCCAGTACCTCGGAGACAACCAGCGTCGCTAGCTGCCGCTGTTCAGGGCGTTATTGACGGGCAATCGTCTCAGTTTTGAGCGTCGCGGAGATTCCGCGTTGGATGTTGACTCTGCCCCCGGGTGAACCAGTGTGTTCGGGTGTGGCCCATCCGACATACGGATGGCGACCGGGAGGGACGCCAGGATTGAAACGAGTCGACGTCCCGGAAGAGCAGACGATGACTGGACGAGTAACGAAACTACCGACCTATTCTGCCAGGGTGCAGTCGACAGCCGCGTACAGCACGTCGATCTCGGTTGAGAGCTGTGATTCGTCGGAGGGTAGGGCCTGCGCGATGGAGAGCCCGTTGACGATGGTGAACAGGATCCTGGCTCGGCGTGCGTTGTCTCCCGGTGCGAGTGAGCCTTCTTCCTGGATGACGTTCAGGCAGTATTCGATGCGGCGGCGGAGCTCCCGTTCTATGGCCAGGTACTCTGCGCCGGCCGCTGCGGAGGGCTCGGCTGCGATGTAGCGGTCGAAGGTCAGACGCCAGGCTTCGCGCGGATCGGCTCCGACCGACGAGAGAAGGCGTTGCAGGCATGCCACGAGCCGTTCCCGCGCCGGTATCGATGTGTCGTGGACGGTGTCCTCGGCAAGGACCAGGTCATACACCAGGGCCATCACCTCATCCATCAGTGCGCGCTTGGTGGGGAAGTGATGCTGCAGGGAACCGGTGCTCACCCCGGCACGGGCCGCGACCGCCCGCACGCTCATCACCGCACCGGGCTCCTCGCCCAGCATCGTCGCCGCGGCCCACAGGATCTTGTCCCTGCTGCTGATGCCGTCCGGTGGTTGAAGCTCCATGACCGCCCCTTCCATTACGCTGTATTAGTCGACCAATGGTACTCTCAAACGACGAACCAATACACCGTATTGGTCGACAGTTCGCGACGGAGGTCACCGGGTGATGATGGAGGGGTGGAAGCGGCGCAGGGCCGCGAAGCGCGTCAAAGAGGGGGACGGCCGCCCCTTGCAGGGGTTCCGATGGTGGCAGCAGATGGGCCGCGCCCTGTTCTACCTCTGCCGGCCCGGTGCCGGCGGCGGCCAGGACGCCGTGTACGCCGTCGACGTCCGGCACTGGGGCAACCAGAGTTCCGGTGAGGTCAAAGCGCACCTGTTCCTCGATGGCAGACACCATGCCGAGTCCAAGCTTCCGGCGGCCTTTCCCGTCGAGGGCGGCACCATCGAGGTCGCGATGAGTGGGGTCGGGATCAAGCGCTGTCACTACGTCACCACCGCAGGCGTGGAGCATCAACTCGTTCCGGACCCGAAGTCCGCCGAGGGCCGACGCGCTCGCTTCGAGCACAACCACCCCACGCTGAGTCGTTCGATCGGGGTCCTGTCGGTGATCCTGCTGCTCATCGGCGTGTGCCTGCTCATCCTGCAGATCGCCGAGCCGCTGGTCCAGATCCCTCCCGTGGTGGAACGGATCGGATACCACGAGTCGCCCATCCACCTGCCGCTATGGCTCAACATCGGACTCGGACTCGGGGCGGTCGTCGCCAGCACCGAGAGAGCGCTGCGACTGCGCTACCACTGGCTGCTCGACGCCGCCGGCAACTGACCCCGCACCCGCGCGCCGACCGAAGACCACCGGCGTTTCCACCAGCCGGGCGACTGTCCTCTCCAGCGTGACGCGCCGCCCCCACGACCTCCGGTTCGTCCGCCTACGACCAGGGAGCCCGTCCATGCGATTCCTTTCCACGCCCGTCCAGATCATCCGTGCCGACCTCCGCCCCTACCTCGCCCTCAACGTCCTCATGTACGGGCTGTTGCTGGTCGGCATGGCGGCTGGAATGCTCTTCCCCGGCCTGCACGCATCCCGACTGAGCTCGATGGCGGACAGCGGGACGACCGACCTGGTCGTGTCGCTGCTCTCGAACGCCTGGGTGTTCGCCGGAACCATCTTGTCCGTGAACACGCTGACGGTCGGCCTGGCCTCGATCCTGGTGCCCTCGATGATCGTGCCCTTCGCGGGCATCCTGGTCTTCGCATACCACGCCGTCACCATCGGCCTGACGCTCGCCCCGGTCGACGAGACCACGGCCATCACCCTGGTCCCGCACTCCCTGACGATCCTTCTCGAGTTCCAGGCCTACATCCTCCTCCTGCTCGGTGCCTACATCCTCGGGAAATCCTGGCTGCGCCCGACGACCGTCGACGCCCGGACCCGCCGCCGGGGCTACGTCCTCGGGCTACAACGGATCGGCTGGCTCGCCCTACCCGCACTGACGCTGCTCATCGTCGGCGCTATCTACGAGTCCTTCTCGCTCATCTACCTGGTGCCCCACCTGATCGCAGGTTGAGACCATCACGGCCCCGCCACCCAACGCCAGCAGGACAAAGCCAACAGTGAGGAGCCATGAGATAGTCGTTCGATGGCGTCCTCGAGGCGTCCGAGTTCGTGGCCGGCGGTGGGGAAGTGGGTTTTGATCTCCTTGGTGCCGTTGTCGCGTGCCCATACGGTGCGGCTGTATCTGTGGCGCTGTCGCTGCGCTTTGCGCAGGTCGGCGCCGAGGGCGTCGACGCGCCGGCGACCGCCGGGGGCGTAACGATTGCTGGTGGTGTGTGTGGCGGCGTCGGCTTTCGCCTGTGCCCGCTGGTTTTCGCGGTACGCGGCTGTGGCGGCGTCGCTGCCCTTGAGGGGGTCGCCGTAGTATCGGCCGAATTTCGGGCGGATATGGCGTAGCTGCTGGTCAGTGGGTGCGGGAAGTTCCGGGGCCGATGAGGCTGGTCAGTTCGCGCATCGCCTGCGGGGATGGTTTGAAGTAGCGGCGTAGGTTCTCGGCCTGGCGGTGCCGCGACTTGGCCTTGCCGGCGTGTCGGGAGGCGTTGTTGTCGGCCACGACAGGTCCCGCCGCCACCGGCAGAAGATGTCGATCGCAACGAGTTTCATGCCTCCATCACTTTGAATGGGCGTATCGCTGTGAAGGGTGATCTGGATGCGGTGACCGGGGAGATGCTGCTGGCGGCGTTGTCGGGGTTGTCGACACCACGGCCCGCCACTGATGGCACCCGGGATGCGCGGTCTCCGGCGCGCCGTCGGGCGGATGGGTTCGCCGAGCTGCTGCGCCGGTATCTGGCCCCCGGTGCCGGGCCGGTCGAGGGTGGGCAGAAACCGCATATCACTGTGACGGTGAAGGCCGCGGACTTGGCGGAACACCCGGAACCCGACCGGGGTGCGTATCAGGATCTGTTCGCCGATTCGGATCGTGGGAGTCGTGGATGGGGCCGATCACGGTGAACACGGCACCTGTTGTCCTGTGATTGTGTGCTGTCCGCCGTGGTCGTCGACCCGCATGGTGCACCGTTGGATCTGGGTGACACCGTCCGCACCGTCACCGGTAAACAACGCCGCGCCCTCGTCGCACGAGATCGTGCGTGCGCGTTCCCGAACTTCGGGGCACCACCGTCGTGGTGCGAAGGCCATCACATTGTTCATGTGCGCCGCGAGGCGCGTTGTTACCGATCGGGGGTGAAAGGCCCCCGATTTCCGGCTGTCACAGCAGTCGGATGAAGCTGAGGGCAGCCAATACCCAAGGGAATGACAGGTGTTGGTGGCAAGCGGCCCTGACAAAGCCACGACATGTCAGCACTGCCAGATGGTGTGGGCGTGGTGAGCGAGATGAGAAGGCATACGCGAGGAACCAGTGTCCGAGGCCTCGTTATGTGGAGCCGGTCCCGAAACCTGGCGGACATGGGCCGGTATGTGGCGCACGTGTGATCCAAGTGTACGGGGACGCGTCCGCCGGTCACCGCTTCCAGCGGTGACCGGTAGCCGGCAGAGAAGAACTGTGGTGTACCTGCCGGGAGCCACCGGGGTAAAGCTGGGTGCCTCCCTCATCAATCGGGACAACGTGAACGCGGGAACCGTTCGGTCGCCTCCCTATCCTCAGCACGGCCAGTGGTGGGGAGGGTAGGTGTCATTGCCCACCGATAGCGGCCGGACGGGGCGGAGCCGTCGTAGTACTCCGAGACCGGGAAAGCCGGTCACATGGGGAAGGGCGGCAGTAGGACACGCAGAACTGAGGAGAGCAATGTCAGAAGATGCACCGGTGAATATCGGTGCTGCCCTGTCACATCCGTATTCGGCGCGGCGGGCGGTACTGAGGATGCAAACGAAGCTGCACCGTTGGGCGGCGGCCGATCGTGGTCGTCGGTTCGATGATCTGTTCAACCTCGTGGCGGACCCGTGTTTCCTGGCTGCGGCCTGGATCCGGGTTCGGGAGAACACCGGCGCACGCAGCGCCGGGATCGATCGTCGCACCGCGGCGTCGATCGAGGCGTCCGAGCACGGCGTGGCAGGGTTTCTCGAGGATCTGCGGGTCGCACTCAAGGCCCGCACGTTCGCTCCGGTGCCCGTGCGGCAGGTCACGATTCCCAAGGCGAACGGCAAACTGCGTTCCCTGGGGATCCCGACCGTCGCGGACCGCGTGGTGCAGGCGTCGTTGAAGTTGGTGTTGGAGCCGATATTCGAGGCCGACTTCTCGGTATCGGGTTACGGGTTCCGGCCCCGGCGACGAGCACAGGACGCGATCGAGGACATTCGCAAGACCGCCCAGGATTCCTATCATTGGGTGTTCGAAGCGGACATCGCCTCGTGCTTCGACGAGATCGACCACACCGCCCTGATGGGCCGGATTCGCGGTCGGATCGGCGACAAACGCGTTCTGACGTTGGTCAAGTCATTCCTCCGAGCGGGTGTGCTCGGCGAGGACGGACTGAGCCGGGAAACCTACTCCGGCACTCCCCAGGGCGGGATCTTGTCCCCGCTGCTGGCCAACATCGCCCTGTCGGTTCTCGACGACCATTTCGAGATCCTGTGGGCATCCCACACCAACCCCAGCGCCCGGGCACGACACCGTAAGCACGGAGGGGCGACATATCGCCTGGTGCGATACGCCGACGATTTCGTGGTCATGGTGTTCGGTTCCCGGGTCCATGCGGAGGCACTGTGGGAGGAGATGACGGACGTTCTGGCACCGATGGGGTTACGACTGGCCCCGGAGAAGACCCAGGTCGTCCACATTGACGAGGGCTTCGACTTCCTGGGGTTTCACATCCAGCGGCACACCCAGTGGGGAAGCACCCGGTCACTGATCTACAGCTACCCGTCGAAGAAGGCCGTTCAGACAATTCGACGCAAGCTCAAGTCAGTAACCCAGCAGATTACCCACCAACCCGTCGACCAGCTCCTCCTGCGGCTGGGCAGGATGGTCCGCGGGTGGGCTCAGTACTTCCGGCACGCATCTTCGAGCCGCGCATATTCCAAGCTCCGCCACTACCTGTGGTGGCGAGTGTGGGAATGGCTCAAGAACAAGCACCCGCACACCAGCCGACGGGCGCTCTACGCAAAATACAATGCGTCCGGCTGGCCGGAATACGGCGGTGTCCGGCTCTACGACCCGACAACGATGACCATCCAGCGTTATCGTTATCGCGGCTCGAAGATCCCGACACCGTGGGACCCAGCCGAACACGCCGTCTCAGCGTGACCTATGGAGAGCCGGATGCGGTGAAAGCCGCACGTCCGGTTCGGGGACGCGGCCTCGGGAAACAGACCGGGTGAAACCCCGGCACTGCGCCCGAGGTCGACGTCCACTGGGTCGATCACGGGCCCACCGATATGGACAATCTGGTGTTGCTCTGTGGAGCACGTGAGCTCCCAGGTCGGAACGCAGTTCTCAGTTCAATAGGTGGGGTGTTTTGGTACACATGAGGTGCCTTGCATCGGTCCGGAAGGATTGCGGTCGGCATTCACTGACTTCGACGGGTATGAGTCTGTTGTTACACTCAGGGCGAGCTACTGACTCCCGGGTGTCCACGTAGACCTGTATGGATCCCAGGTTCCAGTCGCTGTTCGCGCCAGTACAGGATCGGCGAATCGCGCCACGGTGGTGAGCAACTCGGTGAACTGCTCGGGGAGCTCGCCTTCCCTGTTCACGCGTTTGCGCCACGCCCGCCATTTCAGCTGAGCGCGATCGGGCATCGAGTCGAGTCCGGGTAACAAGGGAATGAGATCGACCCGACGGTACGTGGCAACCGCCTCCAGCGAAGCGCGGAAAAGCCCTGCGGGGATGTGGTGGAGCTGCGACAGCGTGTAGACGTCAGCGTAGTCGCGCCACCGGGTGTTGGCCTCGCCGCGATCGATGGCGGTGACGATCTTCTCTGCGAGCACCATTGTCAGTGGGTAGCCGAGCAGGATCACCGGCGCATGGCCGAGCGGAACGATCCGGGGAAGCTCGATGAGCCGCGGTTCCGGCCATATTGGATCGCCGAAGTTCACGTCGATGCCGATGGTTAACCCCGCACTTCCTAGCGTGCCGACAAGCCTGACACGAATCCCGGGATACTCGTCGATGTCGCGGATGACCGAGGCCACAACGCTGGCCTCGTCGAAGACCACACCATCGGGACTGTCGATGGCCGCGATCTCCCGGACCCGGCCGGCGACTTCATCGACGTCATTCGCCATCCCTGTGGCTTGTAGATCGATGTCCTTGGTCGGGCGCCGCACCGCGAACGCGGCGAGCAGGACGCCGCCTTTGAGGACGAAGTCATCGCGATACTTGGAGGCCGCGATGCGAGTCAGCAGGGCCTCGAGAAGGTACAGCGTCTGCAGCGCTTGTACGTCGGCGCCGGACTGCCGCGCGAGTTTCTGTATCGCCAGCGTCGCGTTGCCGCCCGGGGGTACCGCGGCGCGGGTTCGGACTCACAGCAACACCTCGAGGGTCTGCTGCAGCGCGGGACGCGCCTTCGGAAAGGCTGCCGCCAGATTGAGCAGTGCTGATGGGCTGTTACCGCGTATGCGGAGCCATTGTTTCAACGCGCCGATCACCAGGTCGTTCCCCCACGCGTGACGCAGGCGGAACATGTCGACAATCGTCCGCTCCGGCGAGTACAACCCGATCGACAAACCACCGGGCAAGGCCCGCTCGGTGCGGCCGATCGCGAAGGTGTTCGTGTCGAATCGGTGCCATGTAATCGGGGCAATGTCGATGGACAGAGGTTGGGTGCCCCGCGGGATGGCGATGTCGCTACGTGTCGTGATCTCGTCGGTTAAATCATGAAGAGCAAGAGCTGAAAGTAGGCAGATCGTCGACCCCGGATTCTTGACGGCGGCCGCGATCCACGCGGCTGTGGTGTCGTCGGTAGTTCCCGTGCGCAGAAACAATCCGGGCGCGATGCGCTCGTACTCACCACCCTCGATCATCCGGTCGAACCGATAACGGGTCAGCCCCTGCAGGTCGAGATCCCGATAGCGCAGCAAGGTTGGTGTCATAGCTGTGTCCATCCCTGCTCCATTCGACAGAAACCATTACAGATGAAGTGTACCTGGCATTGTTTCCGTCGAATCTCGCTCACCGAGCAGCCCCTCGGCGAACCCCTCGGCGAACCCCTCGGAGTAGCGGTGTCCTTTGCTATTTGTCAGCAACCTCTCATTGGTGTGACTCCATCAGCTATGCGACTCGGTTGAATGCGCAGGTGAGAGACCTGATCGAAGGGAGTGGTGGGGTTTGGAAAGTGTGAGGAGCCTGATGTTCGTCCCCTCGCGACCGGTGCACTGGACACCGTCCTCGGCGGCGGAGACTGATTTACGCAACTTCTGCAACCCGGTCCGATACGTCATCAGCTATGGTTATGTGTAGACATATCGTTCCATTGGAGGTGGTGACGATGACGACGATGAGGCCAAGCACAGCGGAGCAAGCCGGCATGTCGCGTAGCTCGCTGTATCGCGCGGCGCGTTCGGGTCGTCTGGAGCGGATAGCGCGCGGCATCTACCTGCCAGCAGAGGCATCGGCTGCGGACTGGGACTGGCTCGAGGCTGCGGCTCGCCGGCCAGAGGCGACGATCTGCCTGACCTCGGCACTGGCCCATCATGGCCTGACCGACGCGATACCCGACGCGCTGGATGTCGCGATTCCCCGGGGGTCGAGGACGCCGGCGGGCGGCGCGTCGATCGCGTGGCATCTGTTCGATCGGTCGACGTTCGAGATAGGACGCGACGAGATACCGATACCGGGGGCGGATCAGGCGATCGGGATCTACTCCCCAGAACGCTCGATCGTGGACGCCTTCCGCCTTCGAGGTGAGGTCGGGTACGAGCTGGCGCGAGATGCGTTGAAGGAGTGGCTGCGTCGCGGGGGTAAGCCGGCCCGAATGATGGATGTCGCCTCCCGTATGCCTCGGGCGAAGTCCCCTGTACTACAGGCATTGGAGATACTGGGGTGAACATCGGCGATGAGGTATTCCGCCGAATCCAGTCCGCGGCGCGGTCCGCGGCCGCGAGAAGTGGTGCGGGTGCTCCGACGCAGGAGTACCTCATCCGGCACACCCTGGAATCGTTCCTGGACCGACTTGCCCGCACATCGCATGCGGACGACTTCGTGCTCAAGGGCGGAATACTGTTGGCCGCCTATGGGGTTCGTCGTCCGACGAAGGACGTCGACGTGAATGCAGTGAGCGCCGACGTCACACCCGATCGCCTCGCCGACGTGGTCCGTGACATCGCCGCGATTGAGATCGACGACGGTGTGGTGTTCGACCTTGACACGATCAGCGTGCAGGAAATCCGTGAACAGGCCGACTATCCGGGCCTGCGCATGCGAGTGGCTGTGTTGATCGGTCCGTGGAAGGGGGTCGCCCTCTGGGACGTGTCCACCGGGGATCCGATCGTGCCCGCGCCCCGTCGGGTGAGCATCGATCGAGTGCTCGGCGATCCGATCACACTCCTCGGGTACGCGCCCGAGACTACGATCGCGGAGAAGGGCGTCACCATCCTCGAACGCGGTATCACCAGCACCCGATGGCGCGACTACGTCGATATCGTCCAGCTCGCCCGCCGTGGCGTCGACACCGACGAACTACTTCGCTCGGCACGGGCCGTCGCTCGGTTTCGCGGGGTCACGCTGGAACCCGTCACGTCGCACCTGGCGGGATACAGCGAGGTCGGTCAGGTGAAGTGGGCGGCATGGCGTCGCAAGGAGCACCTCGAGTATGCGTGCGAGCAGAAGCTCGACGAGCAGATCGCTTTGGTGGCCTTCTACCTGGACCCCGTCTTCTCCCACGGCACCGCGTAGGCGCTCCACGGACACCGGCCCACCGCGAGCGGCCGTTCGAGCCTCACTGTCCGCGGGCCGCGCTCGTGGTCGGTGTCGATAATCTGATGGTTTTGTGCGGTCCGGGGAAGAGTTCCGCTCTGATCTCACGTTGTGGGCGATCATCGCCAGCGTGCCCGATCTCGTCGCGTCCAGCGGCTTGGCGGTCAACGCCGAAGGGCGTGCCGTAGTCGACGAGCACCTCCGCAGCGTGACAGACCCCCGCGTCTTCGTCGTCGGTGACTGCGCGGCTGTTCCAGGCGCACGATTCGCCTGCGCCACAGCCACACCTCAAGGAGCGCACGCGGCCGGCACGCTGATCCGGATGGCGAAGGGGCACAAGCTCAAGCGATTCTCCATGGGCTACTCAGGGCAGGCACTGAGTCTGGGACGGCGCAACGGTCTGCTGCAGGCCTGCCGCCGGGACGACACTCCGCGACGGATCTTCATTGCCGGGCGCATCGGCGCCGTGAGTAAGGAAGGGATCAACCGCTACGCCAAGTACGGGTCCCGTACCGCCATCTACGCGTGGCTTCCCGGCACGAAGTGACTGCCCGAACAGGACATACCGGTCGAGGCGGCAACCGCGGCCGGCGCCTGTCCGGTCATTCGAACCAACTCGGGCCGCACCGCTGTCGACGGCGGTGCGGCCCGAATTCTCGGTGATCCCGCGGCTAACCGAGGATCAGCTCAGCGCACTTCTCACCGATCATGATCGACGGC
Organism: Rhodococcus quanlei; assembly: GCF_055231015.1. Classification (NCBI taxonomy): domain Bacteria; kingdom Bacillati; phylum Actinomycetota; class Actinomycetes; order Mycobacteriales; family Nocardiaceae; genus Rhodococcus; species Rhodococcus quanlei. The sequence goes on from NZ_JBUYWD010000015.1 coordinate 30,717, forward strand.
GCATTGGTGTTGCCGCCGGTGATGGTCGGCATGATCGACGCGTCGGCGACGCGCAAGCCGTCGATGCCGCGTACGCGCAATTCCGGATCCACCACTGCACTCTCGTCGACTCCCATCCGGCACGAGCCGACCCCGTGATACACGGTGGTGGCCCGATTCAGGATCTCGCGGTCGAGATCTGCACCGGTGTGTGCCGCGCCGGGATGGACTTCGCCCTTGGATGACGGTGCGATCTTGGCGTTGCTCATGATCTCGCGGATCATCTCGACGCCTTCCCTGAGTACCTGCCTGTCTCCGGACTCGGCGAGATAGTTGAAGTCGATCAGCGGCGCCTTCGTCGGATCGTTGCTGGCCAGGCGCACGGAGCCGCGTGAGCGCGGGTAGATCAACGTCGACATCACCGTGAGGGAGGGGAAGGGATCGACGCCGTGAAAGGTCGGGGCATCCTGGTTGGGCGAGGGGTAGCCCCATGGCAACACGTGGATCTGGAGGTCCGGGACGTCGGTGGCGAGTGAAGTACGTACGAAGCCGACAGCTTCGAAAACAGAGTTCTCCAGGAAGGAGCCGCCCCGCGTGAGCTGTTTGGCCATACCCCGGGCGAAGTATCCCGGGGTGCCACGGTGCGTTGCGTTCGGCATCGACCAGCTCGTCGGCACAAACAGATGATCGTGCAGGTTGTCGCCGACGGGTAGGTCCGCGACGGTCGTGATGTCCTTTTCGGAAAGATGATCCGCGTGGCCGACACCGGAGAGCATCAGCAGCTGAGGCGAGCCGAAGACACCCGCAGAGACGATCACCTCGCTATGGGCGCGGATGGTCCGCCGACGGCCCGACTTGTCGATGACCTCGACGCCGGTTGCGCGTCCGCCCTCGATGACGACGCGTGCGACGGTGACGCCGGTCTGCACCGACAGTGTCGGGTGCGAACCGTTGTGCAGGTATGCGCGAGCGGAGGAGTAACGCAGTCCGTCAGAGGTGTTTTGCTGGAAGGTGCTGAACCCTTCCTGTGACTCGGCGTTGTAGTCCTCGAGCACAGAAACGCCCAAGGTGTCTGCGGCCGCCTCCTGAAATTGCTGGCTGGCCTGGGTCGGATTTGCGTTGCGAGTGACCTTGATCGGCCCGCCGGCGCCACGGAATTCGTTGCCGCCGCCCTCGAAATCCTCCATGCGCTTGTACACGTCGTTGACGTCGTCGGCGCTCCAGCCCTTGTTGCCCTCGGCGGCCCAGTCGTCGTAGTTGGCGCGGTTGCCGCGCACCCAGAGCATGCCGTTGACCGAACTCGATCCGCCGAGCACCTTGCCTCGCGTCTGCGGAATCTGACGGTCGAGGGCGTGCTTTTGGGGTGTGGTGCGGTAACCCCAGTCCGCGAGCTTCTCGATCTGCGGCACGGCATGCATGGGCGCGATCAGGCCCGGCAGCTTGTAGAGGATCTTGTCGTCGCTGCCGCCGGCTTCGAGGAGCACCACCGATGCCCCGGATTCGGCCAGCCGGGCGGCGACAGCGCATCCGGCACTGCCGGCCCCGGCCACGACGTAATCTGCCTGGTCGACAAGATTCTGCTTGCTCATGGACAACCTTTGCTCGTGCGGTTCCTGGTTGTGACAACTGTAACAAGTTCTAGTTATCGACGTAACCGCAGTCACGTTGTCGACTTTTCAGCGACGAGCACACACCGACCGCGATCGAATGAACGTCCGATTCATCGAGGGTTCGGTGAGTCAGGTTGGCGTACCGGAATCGCGAGCCCCACGCGATCTGCCTCGGCCAGTTAGCGCAGTTCCTTGGGCAGCTCGCCGATCTCGAGGAGAACACGCTGGTCAGAGGTGTTCTGCACCGTCTCCGACTCCTTGATCTTGGACGCGAGAAAGTTCCATTCGACCTTGTCGATCGCCTCCACCGCGCGCGCCCGTACGGCGACGTCCTTGGTGCCCCATGCGATCGGCATCGGGCTGACCATCTGCCACGTCGTTGCGGTACTCCGGGTGCCACGGTCGCCGAGTAGGGCAACGGACGGCACCTTGTCGCCCACGCGCTGCTTCTGACCGGGAAGCAGCGGAATATTGCGGGTGACCAGGGCGTAGGCCGACCCGCCTGTGTCCGGCTTCGCGACGTCGACCAACGCAAGCAACGTCATTGCCCGCGGATGCAGTTCGGAGATCACCGCCGGCACCAGCGGGCTCTTGCGGTACATGTCCTCGATGCTGCCCATCTTTCGGGGCAACCACACCGCCAGCCACAGCGACGAGACGGCCCCGGCGATCAGCACCACACCCAGGATCACCGACCAGATGGCACCGATGACGATCAGGAACCCGGCGCCGACGGCGAGGATCACGGCGAACACGACTGCCGACACCTGCATTCGACGGAGCTCGGTGAGGGTCTGATTCACCGATTTGGCATGGGCACGGTCGACCGTGAACTCGAAATGTCGCACGTGACGACGCTATCCGATTGCGGGCCCCAGCAGGTCGTCGGCGTCCGTGATTCGGTACGCATAGCCCTGCTCGGCGAGGAAGCGCTGACGGTGTGCCGCGTACTCGGCATCCAATGTGTCGCGCGAAACCACCGAATAGAAATGTGCCTGACCGCCGTCGTGCTTCGGTCGCAGCAATCGACCCAGACGCTGGGCCTCTTCCTGACGTGAACCGAAGGTGCCGGAGACCTGGACAGCCACCGATGCCTCGGGCAGGTCGATCGAGAAGTTCGCGACCTTGCTGACCACGAGAGTCTGGATCTCACCCGACCGGAACTTGTCGAACAGCTCCTCGCGTTCCTTGTTCTTGGTCGATCCCTTGATCACGGGGGCGTTCAGTGCCTCACCGAGCTCGTCCAGCTGATCGAGATAGGCGCCGATCACCAGGGTCGGTGAATTCGGGTGGCGGTCCAGGATGGACTTGACCACCGCGATCTTGGTGTGCGCCGTGGAACACAGTTTGTAGCGCTCGTCCGGTTCGGCGACGGCATAGGCCATGCGTTCCGCTTCGGTCATGGTCACCCTGACCTCGATGCAGTCGGCCGGGGCGATCCACCCCTGCGCCTCGATGTCCTTCCACGGAGCGTCGTAACGCTTGGGTCCGATCAGGGAGAACACGTCCCCTTCACGCCCGTCTTCACGGACGAGGGTGGCAGTCAGGCCGAGGCGACGACGGGACTGCAGATCGGCCGTCATCCGGAACACGGGCGCAGGGAGCAGGTGCACCTCGTCGTAGATCACGAGTCCCCAGTCACGCGAGTCGAACAACTCGAGATGCTTGTATTCACCCTTCGTGCGGCGCGTGACCACCTGATACGTCGCGATGGTGATCGGCCGGATTTCCTTGCGTTCGCCCGAGTACTCACCGATCTCTTCCTCGGTGAGGGAAGTGCGGGCGATCAGCTCACGCTTCCACTGGCGCCCGGCAACGGTATTGGTCACCAGGATCAGGGTGGTGGCTTTCGCCTTGGCCATCGCGGCGGCGCCGACCATCGTCTTGCCGGCGCCGCAGGGAAGCACCACCACACCGGACCCGCCGGCCCAGAACGAGTCTGCGGCCATTTCCTGGTAGTCGCGCAGGTGCCAGTGACCCTCCTCGAAAGCAAGGTCGATCGGGTGTGCTTCGCCGTCCACGTACCCGGCGAGATCGTCGGCGGGCCAACCGACCTTCAGCAGCATCTGCTTGAGGCGCCCACGCTCGCTCGGATGAACGATGACGGTGTCCTCGTCGACCGCCGCGCCCAACATCGGCGCGATCTTCTTGTGCCGGGTCACCTCGGTGAGGACGGCACGATCCAAGCTGACCAGAGTGAGCCCGTGGGCGGGATTCTTCACCAGCTGCAACCGGCCGTAGCGGGCCATCGTGTCGACGATGTCGACCAGCAACGGCTGGGGGACCGCGAACCTGGAGTAGTTGACCAGGGCGTCGACGACCTGCTCGGCGTCGTGTCCCGCAGCGCGCGCATTCCACAACGCCAACGGAGTGATCCGGTACGTGTGAACGTGCTCGGGTGCGCGCTCGAGCTCGGCGAACGGTGCGATCGCCTGCCGGGCATCGCCGGCACGTTCATGATCGACCTCCAACAGCAGCGTCTTGTCGGATTGAACGATCAACGGTCCGTCGGTCACGGAAACCTCCTCGATAGCAATGCCGGATGTAGCCAGCCTTGCCATTGTCCTGGTTATCCGCTTCTTATGCCACGTGGCTGGTGCAGGTCACGTCGAGGGCAGCGAAATGGAGGTCGCAAGCCGGTCGAGGAGTAGGTCGGTGGCAGGCGTGCGCATGTCCGGATCGATGGCAAGACCGACGCGAACGCTCGTTCTGGCTCCGTCTGCGTCGACGAGAACGGAGCCGCGTCCTGAGGCGAGGCTCCGTGGAATGACCAACCGACCCATACCTCGGGAGTGCAGGTCCCATGCCATGGCGGGCGTCGACACCTGGACCGCGATCTCCAGGCGGATATCGGCGCGCCGTGCGGCGGATTCCAATGCGTCTCGTACCCCGGCTCCGGCATCGAGAATCACCAGCGATTCGGTGCGCAACTCGGTGATAGGGATATCGCCCTCGCAGCTCGGCAGGCCGACGATGGTGAGTGGATCGCGCAGCAATTCCGTCCACCGCAGGTGTGACCGACTGGTGCGCACCACGATCGCGATGTCCAGCGCGCCGTCCGACACCGCCGCTTCCAACTCGGCGGACGAGGCCGAGGTGACCACAAGCTCGATACCGGGGAACTCATGCGCGAATGCCGCGAGGGTTTCGCCCAGCTGGGGGATGTCGGCACCGGTCACGAGCCCCAGCCGCACCCTTCCGCGGTGGATCCCGGCAACGTCGTCTACGGCCTGACGGACAGCCTCCAATGCAGCGAGCGCTGCCCGAGCTTTCGGTAATGCGGCATCCCCGGCAGGCGCGAGCCGAACCAGACGGCTCGTGCGGACAAACAATCGTTGTCCCAGGTAGGACTCGAGTTCCTTGATCCGCGAGCTGACGGTCGACTGCGCTATGCCGAGCAGGTCCGCGGCTCCACCGAACGACTCCTCTTCGGCCACCGCAAGGAATGCTTCCAGCTTGAACCTATCCATCACATATTACGATTGTACTGATCAATTCAATCGGTTGGACTGATCGACCCTGGGTGGGCACCATGGAAGTCACACACGAGGGTTCCTGTGTGTTTGTCAATCGCAGAGTCGTTCGAACACTCGCGGTAGGAGAGTGCGCAAGCGACGAAAGATTGTACGCCACCGTTGCGCCGTGTACTTCTGTCCGGCGTAGTGCGACGCTCGCGAACCCTGTCTGAGGTTGGTGCGGGATCGCACGTATCGTGCAGTAATGGATTCGCAGTTGCCTGAGGGCGAGTCGTTGCTGATTCGCACTGATTTTTCGAATGATGCTCTGTGGCAGTCGGCGTTGCGTTCGACCGGGGATGAGGACGAACCGTATTACCCGCAGTTCACAGTGGTCGATGATCGCCGGTTCGACGGGATGACCGTCGATGGCCTGTTGCAGATCGTGCCGGGGGACCAGTTCTATGTTTTCGTAGCGGACCGTCGCACGATGGAGGATCCGGAGCATCCGCTTTTGGTGGTCGATACCGGCAGTGCGGCGGCCGGCGACGCGGGTGGTCAGACGGTCCGGGTGACCCAGCCAGGGATCGAGTCGATCGAGTCGAATCTGTCGATTTCGAATATGGATTTCGTCGAGTTCGTCGACGCTGCCGATTCAGATGGTGTGTACCGAGGCCTCGATCAGTCGGTGGAGCCGCCGCAGTACCGGCAACTTCCGGTCGCTACCTTGCGGTCCTCGGTGCAGCGCCGACAGGACCTACCGCTCTTTCCGGAGTTGTTGCATGATCTCGCCACCGACGATCACGGGGATACCGTCCTGGTCAACTCGAGGGTCGATATGGAGATGTACCGCGAGAACCTCCGCAAGCCGCCCATGTTCGAGGACTGGCAGGCGGAAGGGAAGGCTGAGTTCGTCGTAGCAATCGACAGCTTGTCCGCGGTTTCCGCTGTTGATCTGCGGATGCCCGGACGTTATATCTGGGAAATCGCGCTCTCACCCGAAGCACTCGAGCCGGTAGCGGCCTACCGGCGGATCTGGGTCGGTTCCTCTACATGAAACCGGTGGTTGGGCGCCGCGGGGCGCCCCACCCCCCGGTGGGGGTGGGCGGGGCTGGGGGATTGGGCGCTGACGGGGGTGCC
>NZ_JBUYWD010000016.1:0-173927 GCF_055231015.1 Rhodococcus quanlei
GGGCGTTGGGGGGGGTGCTCCCCCCCCGCGCCGGGGGGGGGGGGCCCCCGCCCCCCCCCCCACCACCGGTTGTGTGTGTCAGGAGATGGCGAATTCGCCGATGACGGTGTTCCCGTCCTTGTCGTAGAGCGGGACGGTGCGGGCGCCGGGATCGCTTGCCACCGCTTCTGCGGGGGTGGCGGCGGGCCCGTGCAGGGCGGTCTTTTCGATGTAGCCGACCTCGCCGTTGGTGCCGATCGCGGCGACGAGGTCGGGAAGGTCGGCGTCGGACTCGACTCCTTCACCGGAACCGAACGATTGGCCGTCGGTGTTGACCCCGGATTCGACGGTGATGGTTTCCGGGCTCTGGGCGCGGGCACCAGGCGCGGCGGGGGCTTCGTAGTACAACGGGTCGGTCGGGAAGGTGACGTATTCGCGGTAGCTGTTGGTGCCGTCCCAGGCGGCGACGAATCCGTGGCTGTTGTACCAGCCGGTCCCGCAGTCGGCAGTGGTGCCCATCATCATCTCGGGGGAGGGCCGCAGGTTGTAGCGGTAGTCGATGGCTTCGCACAGTGCGCCGCTTTTGAACAATCGTGCGCGGGCACCGAGCCCGCCGGGTGCGACGTCGCTTCCGGTGACGGTCCAGACCTTGGACTGGGCGGTCAGATCTGGTGCGTTGATGATCGTGGACTGGTGCAGCAGTGCGTTGCCGTTGATCGGCAGGGTTGGGCCGACCCACCCGGAGATGGTGTCCGTGCTCGCGGTGGCGGGCAGTGTGAGTAGTGCGGTGCCGGCGAGGGCGCCGACGGTCAGGGCGGTTTTCAGGGAACGTCGCGACATGCTTGTCCTCCTCGAGATTGGTTGGATTGAAGATTCTGAAATTCAGGATGTGCACGGTTGTTGCGGACGTGTTCGACAGCGGATCTCTCGCGCCGGCGCTCGACGGCCGTGACGCGGTTCTGTCGGCGCTGGGCCCGCACGGTCGCCACGACGCCAGTGACGTCTGCTCGGCCGCGATCGGCTCAGTTCTCGAGGTGATGGAGGAAACCGGAGTGCGCCGGGTGGTTGCGCTGAGCGCGCAGCCTGTCCTCCGAGGCGGCGAGGGAGAGCCACTCTGGTCCCGCTTCACCGTTCGGCCGCTCGTCCGAGCGATCTATCGCAACGTCTATGCAGACCTTGAACGGATGGAGGCGTGTCTGACGAATAGTGACGCCGATTGGACGATCGTGAGGCCGCCTTACCTCACAGACGATCCGGGCAAAGGCAGTTACCGGATGGCCTTTGACGCCAACGTGCTCGGGAGTATCGCCCGAGCCGATCTCGCCCGGGCGATACTCGATGTTCTGGCTGATCCCAACACGACGGGGCGCGCAGTCGGCGTTGCAGGCACGCGAGGATAGCCCAATTCAGCTTTTGCGTTCGTGGCGAGCGCGGGCCCGTTGGTGGGCGCTCACCAGGAGGTCCTGGGTGACGTCGCTGGTTCTCGGTCCTGGATTCACGACGGCGAGCCACCCGGCGGTTCCGTAGACGGGATGCGCGAACACGGTATCCGGTGTCCCAGGGGCCGGTTCCGTGGCGCTGTCTCGGGGCGCGCGACCCAGCCACCGAACGAAAATGTCCTTACCGGACGCAACGTTGACGCGGAAGGCTCCTACGCGGTCGAGGTCCGATGTCTCGTCCTCGGGGTAGTTCTTGGTGATGATGGTGGCGAACGGTTGAGTTGTCGTGGGCACCACTCGGTCGGGGGAGTAGTAGAAGAAGGTGTCGCCCCAGCTGATTTCCGGGTAGTCGTCACCGGGTTGCGGCCGCAGGGTCAGCACTCCGTCGAAATCGTTCACGAAGTCGATGATCTCGTCCATGGTCATGTGTTCCAGCCTGACATTAAAGTGCTTGTGGAGGCTTTTGCACAGAAAGAAGAGGGAATTCGATGCAAACCCTCGAAAACCTAGGTGACCCGGACTGTCATGATCTGCGCTGTCATGGTCTGCGCCCGGTCGACGTGGCCCGGATCGTCGGCTGCTCCGTTCAACAGGTGCGTAACCTCGAGCGCGACGGTGTGTTGCCTCCGGCGGCGCGCACACGCACCGGATATCGCGTCTATCGGCAGATCCACGTGTGGTGCGCGGTCGCCTACACGCACCTGGCGGCCGGGGTTGGTCCTGTCGAAGCGAAACGAATCGTTCGCGCTGTGCACGACTCGACGCAGGGTGCGTTGGCGCTCCTCGACGCTGCGCACGCCCGGATTCACCGCGAACGTGAAGATCTCGCACTGGCGAAGGAGGCTGCCGCGGCGATATCCGCCGAACCGATAGACCAGGCGTATCCCGATGACGCGATGACCGTGTCCGAGTTGGCCGAGGCGCTCGGAGTCCCGGCATCCACCCTGCGGCACTGGGACGCGGAGAGTCTCGTGGTGCCAGACCGCACATCCCCGCGACGTCACCGCCACTATTCACCAGCCCAGGTGCGTGACGCTCGCATCGTTCACCAACTACGTCGTGGCGGCTACCCCGTTCCGGCCTTGCGAATCGTGATGCGCAATCTTCCACGAGACAGTCGGTCCGCCGACATCGAGGCCGCCTTGACGGAGAGGGATTCCAGTCTCGACATGCAGTCGCGTGCCCTCCTCCGCGCGGCTGCACAACTGAACCACGTGATCGGCGTTGTCGAGCACCCGGCTCAGCGGACCGGAGACACCGAGGTGATCCGGTGCAGCGTGAAGCGTCGAACACTGCCGACTGCCGGGTCGAATGCGTCCAACTGACCGCCACCCACGCTGACCGGATCGACGATGCGATAAGTCGCCACGCCCTGCGCGTCGACGTAACCGATCGTGACACTGGTGTTCTTCTGGGCGGCCTTCGTCAGGAGTGCGAGGGTCGCGGCCATCCCGGCCCGCGAACCGTCGGACCGAACGCCGCCGCGCCCACCCGTCGACGCCGCGAGATCCCCGGCGCGCAGCGTCCGAACCAGGCCCGCTAGCTGGGTATCCGTCGCGACGGCGGGCGTTCGGTTCGCCGGCTTGGGCCTTCGGACCTGCACCCGAGAGCCTCGCGGGCGTAGATCCACCAGCGCGCCGGTCGAATCCTCTCCAGCGGGTGAGAAACCGGCACTCCGCAGCTCGGCGAGAACTTCGCGCAGCGGTGCCTGCGAAACCGCGACAGTGGGTGCGAGTGCCCGTAACGCCAACGGTTCCGCTACAGCCGACGCCAGCACCTCGGACAACAACGCAGGATCTTCGCACCGCACGAAGGAGGTGGCCACGCCCGCACGTAGTCGCCCGTGCCGGCGGGCCACGTCGTCGATGAGGTAGGTCAGCGATTGCGGCACCGGTGTGCGGGATCGGGTCGAGAAAAGGCTGTGGAGTTCGGCGGCGCTCGTTCCCACATCGAGCGCGCGTCGAACGCTGGTTTCGCTGATGCGATACATCGACGCGGCCCCCGCCGATTCGATGTCGGCGACCAGCGTCAGCTGCTCGAGCAGTTCCGGTGTCAACGGGCCGGGCACCACGACGGTCAGGTCGGCCTGGACCAGGAAGTAGTCGACCGGTTCGGGGAGTGCGGATTGCATCTCGGCCTCGGCGTCGCCGCCGTGCAGGAGCGCCCGCCCTGGGGAACCCAGTGCACCGTGCGCGACCAGGCCCAACGCTGTAGCTTCCGCCAGCGTTCGCTCCACGGCGTAGGGCCTCAACCGTCCGCCCCACCGCGGACGCTGCCATGACAGGAGCCGGCTGACATCTGCCACGTCGGCGCTGCTCCCACTTTCGAGGTCGGCGTAGGCCCCCAGAATCGTGCGACGATCCTGTGGCGCAGATGGCGCTCGCGCTTCCTCGGACAAGGCAGCGACCGGTTTGTCGTTCGAGTCGCGCATACCCACCAGCCATGGCGCCCGAGCAAGGTCGAGCCACGCTGCGGCGAGGGTGTGCCAGCGCTTGGCGGTGGACGCGGTCAGCCAACCGTCGACCCCTGCGCTCGGTGCCCAATAGCTGTCCGCGGTATCGGTGGTCGGTGCCGGGTCCGGAATGCCGGCAGCGATCAGGCCTGCCCCCGCCAGAAGCTCGACGATCAGGCTCACGCGCGTCTCGTCCGTTCCGGCGACCTTGGTGATCCGGCGCAATTCGCGGACACCGAGTCCGCCCGCACGAAGGACGGGGGCGGGAGAGTCGCCCAGAATCGAGATGACGGCTTCGCTATGCCGAATCATTTCGAGAGCCTCGCCGGCGGCGGCGGCATTGATGTTCGTCGGTGGGTTCTTCTTCGTGGGAACCGTCGGCGCGGTGAGTGCGGTCGGGTCGAACACGGCCTCGCCGCGCAGTACCTGCCGCACCTGGGGCGGCAACTCGACCGTCTCGTCGTCTATCCACGTCAGGAGTCCGGTCTGGAGCAGACGCTGCACGGGACGGTCGGGCGACGTTCCGGGTGCGGCATCTCGGGTGCGGCCGATGGAACTGGTGCGGGCGAGCGTGTCGAGGAGATCGCGTTCACCGGAACCGAGGGTCGACAACGCTGCCTCAATCTCCGCTTCGCTCATTACCTCGACTGGTTCGGCGGGGCGACCGACGCGCCACGGAATGGTCGCAATTGCAGTCTGCGGGATGTGCAGGTGGGTATCTCCCCAGACCAGCGCCGAAGCTCGAAGCTCGGCCAAGGCCTGCTCGACAGCCTTCTTCGGTGCTCGGGACGCGAGATCTTTGTCGAGCACCTTGCGTGACACTCCCACCTCGGCGGCGCGTTCGAGCGCCAGGATCTCGAGGATTCCGAAGTCGAGGGTGGTGAGGTTGTCGGCTGCCCGCGCCACCGAGGACCGCTGCTCGGCTCGGCCGGCCAGCACATTGACGGTGGACGGCGGCGGGACTGCCAGGTCGGGGCGTAGCCGCAGTAGTTCGGCGAGCTCATCGTCGGAGCGCCGCGCCAGCCAATCCGCGAACGTGGCGGCGGTCGTTGCGGTCGCGGAGGTGTCTTCGATATCGGTCATCGACTATCAGATTAGAGACCTGGGCTGTACGCCGCTTACCTCTACTGTCAAAATATCCAACGTGGCTAACAATTCGAAGAAGCAGTACGTCGATCCAGGGTGGCCGGACACTGCAGACGGAGATCACGCAGTGACCGAGCTGTCGTCGAGTCGAGCAGGCGGTCTTTCCCCCTTCGGGGAGGACACCGAGTTCCCGCTGCCCGCGGGCTCGTTGCCGTATGCGCACCCGCGTACCGTCATCAACCGCTAGACGGTCGATACGAGGGAGGCCCCCACACCAGCTGGTGTGGGGGCCTCCCTCGTATGTCCGAGAACAGCGCGTGCCGAATTACTGGGGCGCGAGGAGGCCCTTGTTGGCGTCGATGAAGTCGAGGATTTGCGGGTCGATCTGAATACCCTGCTGCTTGACGGTCTCGATTGCCAGGTCGATGGCGTCGAGAACCGGAGCGGTGTCGACGTTGGCCGGCAGCTCGGCGATCTCCGGGACGGCCGGGGCGGCTTCCTTGACGACCTCGGGGACGTCCGGGGTGGTGGCCGGTGCCTCACGCTGCGTCGGCGCGCTGGTCAGGCCGAGGCTCGAGGAGCAGGAGGGCCATGCGCCCCATCCCTGGGACTCGAGTACGCGCTCTGCGACGACGATCTGCTCTTCACGCGAAGCGTTGTTGGCGGTTGCGGCGAACTCGCCTCCGCCGTGTGCGGACCAGGTGCTGGGCGAGAACTGCAGTCCGCCCTGGTAGCCGTTGCCGGTGTTGATGGCCCAGTTGCCGCCGGACTCGCACTGTGCGAGGCGGTCCCAGTCGGAGTTGGGGGCTGCGGCTGCGGTGCCGGAGAAGGTGGCTCCGGCGACGCCCATGATGGCGCCGGTGACGGCGACCTTCGCGACGGTACGGCCGGTATTGGTGGGCTTGCGATGGCGTCCGGTCATGGTTGTCGAGATCCTCTCCACACGCGCCTGCGAGGTCAGCTGTCGGGTTCGGGCTGAGAGGTCGCCCGGCCTCGCCTCTCCTGGCTGGAAGAGGGTCTGGCTTCACCCCAAGATTCGGTGCGGGACCGAATCGGTGTCCATCTGAGAACGGTTGTCCTCTGAGGGACTGGTGGGTCCCCCGTCCCTGTCCCTGGAATGCTTCGTCGGGACCCCGGAACCCGCGGGACAGGGCTTGGCGCGGCGGGCCGGGTGTGGCCGAGATTTCCTCGACCGTGGACGACCGTAACGGTCCGAAGCTCGAGTGTCACCATTTGATAACGCGGAGTGTCGGGGGCTGTGCCGGTGGCGAATTGGTTGAACCTCGACTCTTCCCAGCTAGTCGCGCCGAAAGGTGGTGAGGGTTGGTTCGTCACTGGTCCGTTATCGCGCTGTTATGTGATTAAGGTCACATGCGGTGTGCGTGTCAACGAATGTCGACGATGTCCTTGCCCAGCGGCATGAGGGAAACCGGGATCAATTTGAGGTTCGCCACGGCCAGCGGGATACCGATGATGGTGATGGCCATCGCGATTGCAGTGAGTACGTGGCCGATAGCCAGCCAGATTCCGGCGAGGACTAGCCAGATGATGTTGCCGACGAGCGAACCCATGCCGGCGCTCGGCTTCTCCACCACGGTCTTGCCGAACGGCCACAGTGCGTACAACCCGACGCGAAACGACGCGATCCCGAACGGGATGGTGATGATCAGGACACAGAAGACAATGCCCACCAGGAAATAGCCCAGCGCCAGCCAGAGGCCACCGAACACGAGCCAGATGATGTTGAGCAGGATGCGCATCGGAGGTCCTTCGTCGTGGTGGAATGAGTCAGCGGGCGCGCCGCCCCGACCGCAGGGCGAACGTGATCGCCAGCGCAAAGCCGATTGGGCATGCCAGCGTCAACAGGTAGAGAATCAATCCGGGCTTGCCTTCGGACAGGATCGGCGTCAGAAAGATTGCGACGATCGCGAGTACTCCGACCACGAAGAATCCGGCGGCTACACGCAACAGGGTGTTGCTGCCGGTGCCTGGTTCGTCGGACGGGTGCGAAGGTGTCGTTTCGGGTGCCACACCAGCAACGATAGTGCTTCGAAACCCAGATGCCCGAGTGGGTGTGTTCGGGGTACCATGAACTGGAACTGCGCGTCCCGCACCGGTTGCGGGGCGCGTTCTTTGCATATCGAACGCAATTCGAGTGATGAGCGGGTGAACGCGGTGCCGACCGGCAAGGTGAAGTGGTACGACGTCGACAAAGGCTTCGGCTTTCTGGCGCAGGAGGAGGGCGAGGATGTCTATGTCCGCGCCTCTGCCCTGCCTGCGGGTGTCGAGGGTCTCAAGGCCGGTCAGCGCGTCGAGTTCGGAATGGCCGCCGGACGCCGAGGACCGCAGGCTCTGAGCGTGCAGGTGCTCGACTCCCGGTCGGTACGTCAGGGCGGTCGTAAGGAACCGGCTCCGAAGAAGCACACCCCGGACGAGTTGCACGGCATGGTCGAGGACATGATCACGTTGCTCGAGGCGAAGGTGCAGCCGGACCTGCGTAAGGGGCGCTACCCGGACCGCAAGACAGCTCAACGCATCTCCGAGGTCGTACGAGCGGTCGCCCGCGAACTCGACAGCTGACCTACCGCGCTCACGCAGCCTGGATCGACCAGATTGCGTGAGCGATCGAGCGGCCCTCCTCGTCGATCACGGACGACGGGAGTTGCAGTTCCACGACGAGGAGTTGCCGGTCGTCCGTCGACTCGATGGTGATGGCGGAATCCGGGCCCGACTCGTAGGAACGCTGCTCGAGGACTTCGTTGCCGTTCGCGTCCTGGTACTGAATGATCATCCGCCAGGGCGCTGCGGAAATGTCCTTGGGGAGCGACAACTGCAGCGGGGAACCCACCGGAACCGTGAGTTCGGTGACCGAGCCCTGTTCGCATTCTTCCAGGCTCAGGTCGCAGTACTGCAAGGGCGGAACCTCCACGGTTTCGCCGTTCGCGTACGCCGTCAACGCCGGGGGATGGGACTGCGCGCCTCGGACGAGCAGCGTGACGACCGCAGCGAAAGCGATCAACACCACCACCAGGCCGACTGCGGCCACGGCCACGATTTTCTTGGTTCGCGTCTGCACGGTCATGTTCTCGTAATCCCCGGTCGTTCGAGTTCTTCGGTGGGCAATGGTCGTTCGGTGGGCAGATTGGTTCGGTACTGCTGTGTAGTTCGGTACTGCTGTGTGGATGGTGTCCGGCGGCTCAGCTCGTCGAGACGGGCTCGGCCAATTCCTGCTTGGCCAGGTTCGGGCGCTTGCCGCCGAGTCCTGGTAGCAACGAACTGCCACGGTAGCTGAGGACCGTTTGGGCGAGGCCGATGGTCAAGACGACGGCGACGACGGTGAATCCGATCCAGTACTCGGTGGGGAGCAGCACGCCGAAAGCGCCTCCGACGACCCAGCTGAGCTGCAGTGCGGTCTCCGAACGGCCGAATCCCGACGCGATCGACTCCTCGGGCAGGTCGTGCTGCAAGGAGGCGTCGAGGGACACCTTGGCGAGGGCGCTGGCCGCGGATGCGATCAGTGTTGCCAGCGCGGCGGTGAGCAGGTTGTCGGTGAATGCGGCGATGATCGCGATGATCCAGACCGACACTGTGCAGCGCACGACGATCAACGCCGGCTTGCCGAGGGCAAGGCGGGCGCCAGACGCGTTTCCGGCGAAGTTGCCGATAGCGGCGGCGGCACCGACGAGGCCGAGCATGGCGGCCTGCACGAGGGGTTCGTGCTCGGTTTCCGACTTGGCGACGAAGGCGATGAACAGTGTCAGGAAGCCCGTGAGCACACGGATCGTGCTGTTCCCCCAGAGACCGGTGATCACGGCACGGCCCAACGGTTGGCGTCTCTTCTTCGCTGACGCAGGTCTTCCCCGCGTGATGGCTGCGGTGTGGGCGTCGTCGCCGTGATAGCTGATGGTTGCGGGAACCTCGCCTTCCGTGACCTCGACCCAGGACGGGATTCGCATGCTCAGATAGACGCCCGCGATGGTGATGACGACGGTGAGCCACAGTGCGGCCGCGGACGTGCCGAACACGAAGGCGAGCCCGGCCGCCACTGCACCCGCGCCCATCGTTCCGCCTATCAGACCGAACACGGTGAGTCGGGAATTGACCCGCACGAGGTCTATCTCGGGTGGTAGGACACGAGGCGTCACCGCGCTCTTGAGCACGGAGAAGGACTTGCTCAGCACCATCATGCCGAGCGCGGCCGGATACAACACCCAACTGTCGAAGTTGAACACCAGAATCACGGCGAGGGCGGTGCGCATTCCGAACGAGGTTGCGAGGGCGATGCGCCGACCGTGCTGGAGTCGGTCCAGGAGCGGTCCGATGAGTGGGGCGATGATCGCGAACGGTGCGATGGTGATCAGCAGATACAGCGCCACTTTCGTCTTGTCCTCGCCGGTGGCGGCGGAGAAGAAGAGAGTGTTCGCGAGAGCGACCGCCAGCGCGGCATCGGTGGCGTTGTTCGCCATCACCGCATAGGTCAGAGCGGTCAGACCTGATTTGTCCGCCCCGTTCGCCTTCGCGGCACGGTGAAACGTGGCGATGCCCTTGTTGGTGAGTTCGCGGCTGCGCATCGCGGCCACTCGGGTGACGGTGAGC
Source organism: Rhodococcus quanlei (assembly GCF_055231015.1). Classification (NCBI taxonomy): domain Bacteria; kingdom Bacillati; phylum Actinomycetota; class Actinomycetes; order Mycobacteriales; family Nocardiaceae; genus Rhodococcus; species Rhodococcus quanlei. The sequence goes on from NZ_JBUYWD010000016.1 coordinate 9,553, forward strand.
TTGCGGGGTACACGTGTGGTCTTCGGTGCTTCGCCGGGGCGGCCTCCTGCCGAGCCGTTCGGAGGATGCAGCGGTGGTAGTGGTGTCCGTCGGGAAGAGGGAGTTCGGCGGGCCGATGCGCGTGCTGCCGGTGGATATTTGTCGTACCCGGGATGAACCGAGTTCTCGGGATCACCGTCGGTGTCGTAGGGGTCGCGCGGTACGGTCACACACCAATTCTGTCTAGTCTCGCGACGAATGACCACCTACATCCCTTGCAACGCTGGTCACTTCCGCCTGTCGCGGCGGGGCGCACCCGTCAAGGTCGCGTAACGAAGCGCACCACGAACATCGACGGCCAGTACTTTCCGGTGACCACGAATCGGTCGGTGCCTCGAATCTGGGCAATTCCGTTGAGAACATCGATGTTCGACGCGTTCTCGGGGAGCGCGTTGCGTACGGGCGTCGCATCGATTGCGGCGCTCACCGACCCGGTGTCGGGGTCGATCCGAACGATGGTGTCGGTGGTCCAGACGTTTGCGTAAATGCTGCCGTCCTCGGCGCACTCGAGCTCGTTGAGACGGTCGACGGATGCGGAGCCGTTCGTCACCTGAACGGATCCGAGTTCGTCGAACGTGTCGCGATCACGGAAGGTGAGGGTCGCGGAACCGTCACTGGTGACGAGGCGGTCGGGGAGAGCGCAGATACCCCAGCCTTCTCCCGCGTACTCGACACGACGCAGTTCGGTGAGCGAGTGGCGGTCGCGCTCGATGGCAACGCCGTCCCGCCACGTCAGCTGCCACACACTCTCGTCCGTGACCGTGATTCCTTCGCCGAACAGCTGTCCAGGCAGGTCGACGGTCGTGCGGATCGTGCCGTCGGGAAAGTCGGATACGCGCAGCCACGACTCGCCCGCGATACCCGTGCCTTCGTACAGCGCCCCGTCGGCGATCTCGAGCCCCTGCGTGAATGCCTTGGGGTCGTGGGGGAGAGTGTCGACGATCTCGGTCTGCAGCTGGTTCGATGTCTGATCGGCCGGCAGGGCGGCCTGCGAATCGCATGCAGTCACGTTCGCGCCGAGTATCGACAGCGCCACCGCAATCACAGGTGCGATACGACGGTTCGATCGGAGCGGCCGCGGATCGGTCATCGTCACAGCATGGCAGCCCACGTGGTACCTGGTTGAGCTGGTGCGGCAGACTGGTGGTGTGAGTGTTGCTTCTTCCCCCGATCGTGCAACGACAATGACACGCCCAGTCCTGGCCGACGCAGTGGAACTGGCCCGTACGGCGCTGGTGGAGCTGCACGAAGGACCGGTCGGCGAATACCTCGGTGTCACCTCCGAGGACGACTGCGCTGCGACTCACCGATTCACCGCAGAACTTCCCGGCTATCGGGGTTGGCAGTGGGCCGTCGTCGTGGCCGCCGATCCCGATTCGGATCATGCGACGGTCAGTGAAATCGTTCTGCTTCCCGGACCCGATGCGTTGCTCTCGCCCGAGTGGGTGCCGTGGGATCAGCGGATTCGCCCGGGTGACTTGTCCGCGGGCGACTTGTTGGCACCACCCGCACAGGATCCACGGCTGGTGCCCGGCTACGTGGCGAACGGTGACCCGGTCGTCGACGACACTGCCCGTGAACTCGGCCTCGGTCGCAAGCAGGTGATGAGCCTCGAAGGTCGCGAAGATGCCGCTGAACGCTGGTTCGGTGGGGAGTACGGACCCGATTCGGAGATGGCGAAGGCGGCCCCCTCCACGTGCAACCTGTGTGGCTTCTTTCTCCCACTGGCCGGTTCGTTGCGGGCGGCATTCGGGGTGTGCGGTAACGAGATGGCCGCGGACGGTCATGTCGTGCACGCGGCACACGGCTGTGGTGCGCATTCGGACACCACCCTGCCCACCGGTACAGGTTCGCCCCGTTACGACGCCTATGACGACGGTGCCGTCGAAGAGGTTCAGGTGACGCCTACCGCCCCCGAGGACACCGCCGCTCCTGAGGACACCGCCGCTCCTGAGGACACCGCCGCTCCTGAGGACACCACATCGACGACGTAGCCGACCCGTTCGGCACCGGCGCGCTGCGTGAGTCGACGCTGCTCGCCTGGAAATCGTCGCCCACTCGTCTCCGCGAGGACGCCACGAGCGAATCGGACCTGATTCGCGCCGGTTACCGCGACAGGCTGCTCACCGAACTGGCCCAGAATGCAGCGGACGCTGCTGCACGGTCAGGCGCCCCAGGTGCGTTGCGAATCGGTCTTCAGGGACGAACGCTGTCGGTGTCGAACACCGGTGCGCCGCTCGAGGCAGCGGGTGTCGAGGCGTTGACCGCGCTGCGGGCATCGGGCAAGTCCACCGGTTCGGTGGGTCGGTTCGGTGTGGGCTTCACCGCCGTTCTGTCGGTGAGTGATGAGATCGAACTGCGATCGCGCACCGGCTCGATCGTCTTCTCCGCCGAACGTACCCGTGCCGAGGTTGCCGACCTCGGCTTGCCGGAACCGGATTCGGGTTTTCCGGTGCTACGGCTCGCCTGGCCGATAGCGGGTCCTCCCACCGGTGACGCGTCCACCGAGGTACTGCTCCGGCTACGCGACGACGTCGACGTCGAGGGTCTGTTGCGGGGCATGAAACGCGAGGCAGTGGACCTTCTTCTCGAATTGCCCGCTCTCGAATCCATCGCGGTGGGAGACGCGCGGCTGCACCGCGTCGAACGCCGGCTCGATTCAGGGATCACCGAGGTGACGGTCGGTGACGACACCTGGTGGCAGTTCGAAACCGACCATGCGCGCTGGCTCGTTCCCGTGCGCAATGGTGTGATTTCCCCGGTGTCGGACGGGGTGCTGCGCGCTCCCACCCGATCCGACGAGCAATTGTCGATCCCGGCGATCGTGATCGCGGATATCGCGATGCAACCCGATCGTCGACGTATCCTGCCGGGTTCATCGGTGGAGAAGGTGGCGCGCGGATACGCGGACTTCGTTGCGGCGGTACCGCCGACGCAACGCACGAAATTGGTTCCGCTCCCGGGGTTTGCGCGCAGCGAAGCCGACTCGGACCTGCGCGAGGGCCTTGTCCGTGAGCTTCGTGGGCGACCGTGGTTGCCTACCGTGGCGGGGACGGATGTCGCACCTGATCGCGGGGCAGTGGTGCCTGGGGCACCGGCGGAACTCGTGGACCTGCTCGACGACGTGATCGGCGGACTCGTCGTGGCCGAACTGTCCGGACACCGGCAGGCCGCCGCGCTGGCCGCCGTGGATGTTCATCGGATCGGTCTGGCCCGCATAGCCGAACTCCTCAGCGGATCCGAACGCGAACCGTCGTGGTGGCGCCGGTTGTACGAGGCGCTCGAGCCCCTGGTCACCGATGGTCCTGCCGCGGAGGAGTTGGCTGCCCTACCCGTCCCGTTGTCCGGCGGCCGGACCGTCACCGGTCCACGCACCGTGGTGGTGAGCGTGGACGTGACGCCCCACGAGAGCAGTGACGGTGCGCCAGAAGTCCGGTGGGCGAGGCTGGTTCACCCTGAAGCCTCGCATCCCCTTCTCACCAGGCTGGGCGCCGCCACCGTAACCTCCGTCGACCTGTTGAGCGACCCCGCCCTGCGTGCCGGTATCGAGGACGCCTCGGACGACTACGACGACACCGGGTCGACCGAGGCAGCGGAAGAACTCGCGGCCACGGTGATGACGCTCGCATCGAATGTGCCGGACGGAACCTTGCCCACGTGGATCGGTCAATTGCTGCTTCCCGACGAGAACGGCGAGTGGCGACCCGCAGACGAACTGCTACTTCCGAACTCACCTCTCGGTCGTGTGTTGGTCGCCGAGTCACCCTTCGCTACCGTCGATTCGACGACGATGGGCAAGTTCGGTGCCGAAGCGTTGCGCGCGGTCGGCGTCGGATGGGGCTTCACGGTGCTGCGTTCCGACTTGCCGTCCGGGCCGGAACACGACCTCGCCGACGAGGACCTGTGGTGGGAAACCCTGTCCGAAGATCCCGAGGTACTCGAGGCGGTCCGCGATCTGGACCTCGTGGACGAGCAGCGGTGGGGAGAGGCACTCGAACTGCTCGCACGCGAACCGGCAACGCGGCGTCTCCTGATGGATCGTGACGGGTACACCGCGTGGTGGTTGCGTCACCACGCGCTCGTCGGAGGAATTCCGCTCGGCACGTACCGTTCGCCCGACGTGGCCACGTTCGCGGGGCTTCTCGACGTTCTCGAGCACGGCGACGCCGAATCGTTGGCCGCTGTCCTAGTCTCGGACCGGGTCGACTCCGTCGAACTCGCGAGGCTGCTACTGGACCGACTTGCCGATGCGCAGCGAACCACCACCGCAGCCGTGATCGTCGGGGCTCATCGCCTTCTTGTGGAAGCCGTGGTCCAGGACCGTATCGACGTGGAGGACCTCGACGTGCCCTCGGCCGTCCGCGCTGTGTCGGGGTCGGTCGTCGACCCCGCGGAGGCTTTCGTGCTTGATCGTCCCTGGATGTTCGCACCGGCTCCGCACGACCGCGTAGTGGTGGGCGACCTGGACACTGCCGAGGTGCTGGCTACTGTCCTCGACATTCCGGTGATGTCGGAGGTCGTGGCCGCGCAGGTGATCGGAACCGGAAGAACGAGCACGTGGGAACAGGAACCCGCGCTGGTGGCCGAAGCAGTGGCGTTCGGTCGTGAGGTGCCGACAGGTCCGGTGATCGTGCATGACGAACTGGTCGTTCGATGCACCGGAGCCGTGACGGGCGAATTCGCGGTCGAATGGTGGGTGGATGCCGACGGCCTCACTCACCGGCAGGCCGCACCCGGAAGAAACTCCTAGAGCAGACCCTGCTGTGCACTCAGAGCAGACCCTGCTGTGCGCCCCGATCGCCACGGCGAGCGGACCGTCGTTGCCACAGAAACAGCCCATATCCGGCTGCCCCGACGGCGACCCCGGCGATGCACGTCCGCAGAATGTCGGACCCATCGCCGTTCGTGGCGATCACCACCGCTGCGGCCACCGCCCACGCAAGAGTCCCCAGAATCAGTGCAGCTCGTGGGTCCGCAAGGCGGTCGATGGTGGATTTCGGGTCCGGTCGGTCGTTCACGAAAACAACGCTACCTGTCTCTGGTGCCGTTAATCTGCTCTTCCATGGGTGTATCGGCGAAGCTGCTCGACAACTATTTCAAGATCACCGAGCGAGGCTCCACAGTTGCTGCCGAAGTCCGTGGCGGGGTGGTCACCTTCGTGGCCATGGCATACATCGTGGTTCTCAACCCGCTGATTCTCGGAAGCTTCTCCGCCGACGACGCCGTTGCGAAGACCGACGTGCTGGGGAACATTCTTCCCGTTCACCAGGTTGCTGCCGTGACCGCGCTCGTGGCGGGTCTGATGAGCATCCTTTTCGGTATCGTCGCCAACTATCCGTTCGCGATCGCAGCCGGTCTCGGAATCAACAGCCTCCTCGCCGTCACCATCGCACCGCAAGTGACGTGGCCGGAAGCAATGGGACTCGTGGTCATCGACGGCATCATCATCGTGGTGCTGGCGTTGACCGGATTCCGAACCGCGGTGTTCAACGCTATTCCGCCCGCACTGAAGTCTGCGATCGCAGCAGGCATCGGTATGTTCATCGCCTTCATCGGTCTGGTCGATGCAGGATTCGTCCGGCGCATTCCCGACGAGGCCGGTACGACGGTACCGGTGGGCCTCGGGATCGGCGGATCGATCGGGTCGTGGCCCACATTGGTATTCGTGTTCGGTGTCCTCCTGATGAGTGTTCTGGTGGTCCGAAAGGTTCGCGGGGGACTGCTGATCGGCATCGTCGTCACCACCGTCCTCGCCGCGGTCATCGAGGCCGTGGCCGGAGTCGGAGCTTCGCTCGGCACCAATCCCAAGGGCTGGAACTTGAGTGTTCCCGAGGCACCGAGCGTGTTGTTCGACCTGCCTGATCTGGGTCTCGTCGGCGATGTCAGCCTGTTCGGTGCGTTCACCCGAATCGGCGTCCTCGCGGCCAGCCTTCTCGTCTTCACGCTGGTCCTCGCAAATTTCTTCGATGCCATGGGCACGATGACCGGACTGGGCAAGGAAGCCGGACTCACCGACAAGAACTCCAACCTGCCCGGCATCGGCCGCGCCCTGGTCGTCGAGGGAACCGGCGCCGTGGTCGGTGGCGGAGCGTCGGCTTCGTCCAACACGGTGTTCGTCGAGTCGGCATCCGGTATCGCGGAAGGAGCCCGGACCGGTCTCGCGAACGTCGTCACCGGACTACTGTTCCTGGCCGCGATGTTCTTGACGCCGCTGTACGCGGTCGTCCCGATCGAGGCAGCGGCGCCGGCGCTCGTCGTCGTGGGCGCAATGATGATCGGCCAGGTTCGCGACATCGACTTCACCAGATTCTCCGTTGCGTTGCCGGCGTTCCTCACGATCGTCGTCATGCCGTTCACCTACTCGATCGCGAACGGTATCGGAGTCGGCTTCATCTCCTGGGTGGTCCTCCATGCCTCCGGTGGCGGCGCGAAGAAGATTCACCCACTGATGTGGGTTGTTGCAGTACTGTTCGTCGCATACTTCGCCGTCGACCCCATAACGGATGCCCTGACCTGATCGAGGGACCGAGTCGGCCTCCCGTATTGTCGTATTCGTGACAGTTGATTCACGGGTTCTCGCAAGCGATCTGTCCCTCGCCGTCGTGCGCCTCGCACGGCACCTGCGTAGCCGTCGAGCCGACGCAAAAGTGTCGCTGACTCAGCTCTCGGCGATAGCGACGTTGGCGCGTGAGGGTGCGATGACTCCAGGCGCCCTTGCGGCGCGCGAACGGGTACAACCGCCGTCGATGACGCGTGTCATCGCCTCGCTGCTCGACGCGGGATTCGTCGAACGCGCCCCGCATCCCACGGACGGTCGGCAGGTCATCGTCACTCTCTCCGAGAGCGGTCACGCACTCATCGCCGACGAAAAACACGCACGCGAGGTGTGGATGAACTCGAAGCTTGCGGACCTGGACGAGACGCAACTGGAAGCACTCGAAGACGCGGTCGCCATCATCACAGCCCTGGTCAACGAATCCGACTGATCGACCGGTATCTCGCAACGGCGCGAACGAGACATCTGCCCGTCAGATCGGACGGTGGCCCGATTGGGGCTGCGAGGACAAGTGCGGCAGACTGTTCCGGTGGTTCACGTCATCGACATCGCAGACCCCGCAGACCCGCGTCTGGACGACTTTCGCAACCTGAACTCCTCGGACCGTCGTCCTGATCTTCCGGAGGGCAAGGGGCTCGTCATCGCAGAAGGTGTGTTGGTTGCCAGGCGGCTGCTGGCATCGCGATTCGACCCCATCGCGATGTTGGGTGTGGACCGCCGGTTGGGCGAACTCGCGGACGATCTCGACGGCGTCGATATGCCGTTCTACCGGACCACTGCCGACGTGATGGCGGAGGTGGTGGGCTTCCATCTCAATCGTGGTGTCCTCGCCGCCGCACACCGTCCACCCCCACTGGCGCTCGACGAGGTGCTCGACGGTGCGAGCACCATCGCGATCCTCGAAGGTGTGAACGACCACGAGAACCTAGGATCGATGTTCCGTAACGCAGCGGGCCTCGGCGTGGATGCGGTGCTGTTCGGGAAGGGCTGCGCCGATGCTCTTTACCGCCGTGCGGTGCGGGTGTCGATGGGTCACGTCCTGCGCGTTCCGTTCGCACAGGTGCCCGAGTGGCCGCGCGGGTTGTCGGCGGTGCGCAACAAGGGCTTCCAGCTCATCTCGTTGACGCCCGATCCGGCGGAACAAACCCTGGCCACCGCGATGACGGGGGAGAAGGTCGCGTTGTTGCTCGGTGCCGAGGGTCCGGGCCTGACCGAGCATGCGATGCGTGCCACCGATGTTCGCGCGCGCATCCCGATGGCGCCCGGGACCGACTCGCTCAATGTCGCCACGGCCGCAGCCATGGCGTTCTACGAGAGGGTCAGGACGAACTAGTGCAGGTCTCATCCGACACCCCGTGGTTCACCGGGGTGTCGCTGGCAGTGTTCAGTGCGGCGTTCGTGACCGTGGCGACGAGCGCTTTCGCGTCGGAACTCGCGCAGATCAACGTCGCACTCTCGGTGCTGCTCAGTGCGACGGTGGTGGCGGGGTTGGCACCGACTCTGTGGCGGATGCGTAGGCGAGCGATCTGGCGGTGGATCGTGTACGGAGCCATGGTCGGTATTCCTGCCGGCTGGATCGGCGTATTGCTGGGCTGAGTACGCACTGATCGCTGCGGGTGCTCAGCGAGGAGTTCTCCGGATTCGGTCGAGAAGCGAGCGCTTCACGGACCCCGTGGCCGAGGTCGCGGCAGCGGGGTCACGCGTCGTCGAGGTGTCTGCTGCACGGGAACTCGGCGGCGGTGTTTGCCGGGGCTCATGCACTGTGAATCCGTGCAGGCCGATCGACTTGGGGTTCAGTTCACCGTCCGGGCGTGCGCCCGTATAGCGAAATCCGAGCCATTCGCGGTTGGCCGCCTCCGCGAATTGTTGGGGGTGGAAGGGCAGAGATTGCGGGTCGGGGAGCGCCCCTGGCGGGTGTCGCAATGGAAACTCGCCCGCCCAGTACGGCCGTTCCCAGAGCAGCGGTACTCCGACGTCCTCGAAGATGGCGACGGGTGCGCAGCTGAACGATCGCCGCAGTGTGTCGCCTTCCCATACAGCGAACGCGCCCCAGGCGTCCTCGGGGCGAGATGACACGAGATATGTGATTGCCGACTCGATTGCGGACTGCCACGGTGTCGTGGTGGGGGTAGCGGGTGTCAGATCCTTGTGGCACACCACGACGAGGCCGGGGAATGCGCCGACATACAGCACGTCATCGGTGACGGCGGCCGCCCGAGACAGCGGCACCACAACCGTAGGCGCCAGTTCCATGTTCGGGTGAAGGCGTTGTGCCACGGCGCGCGCCGCATTCGAGTCGGGGGATTCTGCGTCGCCGAGGACGGCGGCAGGATTCGGGGTGTCGACGAACCAGAGGGTGGATACTCGAGACGCCACTACTCGTACCTTCCTTCCGCTGAATGCATGAAGGGTACGACGCCAGTCGCAGGTTCGTAGTGTTATCAGCGACCGCTGCTACGTACACCCAGGAGAACGTCATCCCACGACGGGAGCGCCGGCTTGCCACGCTTGTCCTTGTTGTGGGCGTTGCTGTGGGGAGTGGTTCGCGGTGAGGCCTGCGGAGCGGATCGGTCGGTGCCGGTTGCCGATTCCACGGAATCAGCAACTTCCTCGGTGGTTTCGGCGTCGATGATGTTGGCGCTCGCCGCTTCCGTGGCGTCCGACGGGTCGGTCTCCGAAGTCTCCGAAGCCCGAACGTCGAGGTTGGTGGGCTCGATGCTGGGGGTTTCGGCGCGGTCGGCTTCGCCGTCGATGTCATCGGACAGCTCGAGTTGCTCGGACGAATGCAGGGCAACAGCCGCGAGTCCGCGCAACGGGCGACCGAAATCGGGGTCGATGAGATCGAATGCGGTGTCGTCCAGTGCGACGATGGTGCCGCCGTGCGCATCCGGTTGGTAGCGCCAGTGGGCCGCGTTCGTGGTTCGCCCTGCCTGCCACTGCAACTGTGCAACCCAGTGGTTGTCCTCGTCGCGCCACGCATCCCACGTCGCGTCGCCGATGTTGTGGCCACGAGCGCGGAACGCCAGCGTCACGATCTCGGAGAGGGTGGGAACGGCCGGACCGTTGTCGCGGACGGGATGTCCGCCTTGCGCCATCTCGGCGGCCCGCGAGCGTTCGAGAAGAACCGGATAGGCGAAGCTTTCGACCCTTGCCACGGGAATGTCGGCTTCGTCGGCAACTTCCTGCACGGACGCGCCGGCGCGGATGCGGGCCTGGATTTCTCGGGGGCGGAGCTGACTGTCCATTTCGATCTCGATCTGACCGAGTCGAGCAATATCCCCGCGGGACGCGGCGCGGAGTTTGTCATCGGCAGGGAGCCGGAACTTTTCGCCGGTACTCGCATCAGCGCACACCACGTGCGAACTGTCCGATTCGAGACCGATCACTCGAAGCTCTCGCACGTTGACCTCCTTATCGCGCCGGCTCGCGACTTTGCGCTGCGGCCACTGTAATTCATCCGTGATGGTCTGCTGTGCAGGACACGCGCGAGCGTGTACCCCGAAATGCCGAGCGGTCACGCTACTATTCAGCGTTCCGGAGTGGAGCAGAGCGCGTAATGAAAGGCGCCCCGGCGATTGCCGGGGCGCCTTTCACTCGGGGCGCGTGTCAGCCGAGCTGCGATACGACCCAGTCGATGCTCTTGGTGAGCGCGGTGACGTCCTCGGGGTCGATGGCCGGGAACATGCCGACCCGCAACTGGTTGCGGCCCAGCTTGCGGTACGGCTCGGTGTCGACGATGCCGTTGGCGCGCAGGATCTTCGCAACCTCGGCCGCGTCGATCTTGTCGTCGATGTCGATTGTGCCGACCACCTGCGACCGGTGAGCCGGGTCGGTGACGAACGGCGTGGCGTACTCGCTGGCCTCGGCCCACCGGTACAGCCTCGACGAGGAATCGGCGGTACGTGCCGTTGCCCAGTCGAGTCCGCCATTGCTGTTCAACCACTCGATCTGGTTGGCGAACAGCAGCAGAGTCGCGACAGCGGGGGTGTTGTACGTCTGATCTTTGGAACTGTTGTCGACTGCGATGGGCAGCGACAGGAAGTCCGGGGTCCAGCGCCCCGAGTCCTTGATTTCCGCAACTCGCTCGAGCGCCTTGGGGCTCATGAGGGCGACCCACAGCCCGCCGTCCGAGGCGAAGCACTTCTGCGGCGCGAAGTAATAGACGTCGGCGTCCGCGACGTTCACGGGCAGGCCGCCGGCCCCGGAGGTGGCGTCGATGGCGACGAGTGCATTCTCCGATCCCGCCGGACGGGACACCGGAATGGAGACGCCGGTGGATGTTTCGTTGTGGGCCCAGCCGATGAGGTCCACCGACGGATCGGAAACCGGTTCCGGTGCGCTGCCCGGCTCGGCGGACACCACGATCGGGTCACCGATGAACGGGTTCTTCTTCGCGACCGAAGCGAACTTGGAGCTGAACTCACCGTTGGTCAGGTGCAGCGACTTCTCGCGGATCAGGCCGAAGGCGGCGGCATCCCAGAACGCGGTGGTGCCGCCGTTGCCGAGGACCACCTCGTAGCCCTCGGGAAGCGAGAACAGATCGGACAATCCCGACCTGACCCGGCCCACCACGTTCTTGACCGGCTTCTGGCGGTGGCTGGTGCCGAACACCGAGCTACCCGCCTCCACCAGCGATTGCAGCTGTTCGGGGCGAACCTTGGACGGGCCGCAGCCGAACCGGCCGTCTGCGGGGAGGAGTTCGGCGGGAATGTTCGGTGTGGTGGTCATCGCTACTTTCTGTTTCCTAACGTGCTGATGTTCAGCTGTGGGTGATCTGGTCCCAGCCCTCGACGGAATCGGGGGTGCGGGGTGCGGGTCCGGTGTAGATGGCTGCCGGGCGGACCAGCTTGCCGAGGCGCTTCTGTTCGAGGATGTGCGCACACCAGCCGGCGGTGCGGCCACAGGTGAACATCGCCGGCATCATGTGTGCGGGTACCTCGGCGAAGTCGAGGATGACGGCGGCCCAGAACTCGACGTTCGTTTCGATCGCGCGGTCGGGGCGACGTTCGCGCAGTTCGGCGAGTGCCGCCTGTTCGAGTGCGGCGGCAGCCTCGAAGCGGGGCGCGTTCAGGCGCTTGGCGGTGGCGCGGAGGACGCGGGCGCGGGGGTCTTCGGCGCGGTAGACGCGGTGTCCGAAGCCCATGAGCTTTTCTTTGCGGTCGAGGATTCCCTTGACCACGGCGCGGGCATCACCGGACTTCTCGGTGTCCTCGATCATCGGGAGCACACGAGCGGGTGCGCCGCCGTGCAGTGGCCCGGACATGGCACCGATCGCGCCGGAGAGGGACGCTGCCACGTCTGCTCCGGTGGAGGCGATGACGCGGGCGGTGAAGGTGGAGGCGTTCATGCCGTGTTCGGCGGCCGATACCCAGTAGGCGTCGATGGCCTCGACGTGAGCGGGGTCCGGCTCACCCTTCCAGCGGACCATGAACCGTTCGGTGACGGTCTTCGCCTCGTCGACGCGCTTCTGTGGCACAGCTGGTTGGTAGATGCCGCGAGCCGATTGCGCCACGTACGACAGGGCCATGACCGACGCCCGGGCGAGCTGCTCGCGGGCGGTCTCGTCATCGATGTCGAGGAGCGGTTCGTAGCCCCAGATCGGCGCGAGCATCGCAAGCCCGGCCTGGACGTCCACGCGAACGTCGCCGGTGTGAACGGGGAGGGGGAACGGCTCGGCCGGGGGCAGGCCGGGGCCGAAGCGTCCGTCGACCAGGAGCGCCCACACATTGCCGAAGGTGACGCGCTTCGCAACGAGCTCTTCGATGTCGACGCCGCGGTAGCGCAATGCGCCGCCGTCCTTGTCAGGTTCGGCGATGTCACTGGTGAAGGCGACGACGCCCTCCAGTCCGCTGACGAAATCTTCCGGTACTGCCGCGCTCGCTGTCATGATCTCGTGGACTCTCCTAGTTCGAGTGCGCCTGGTCCGAGCCGCACTGTCTCGGCGTTCGATAGTGACACCGCATCGCGTGCGGGATGGGCACGATCGACGCGTATGGCTACCCAAACTTTAGCCGGTGCCACCAGAGGGACAAGTAGTGCATACCCGGGAGTAACGTTCTGGGCTGTGTCAGGAGAAGCCCAAGAGGCGAATCGGGCGAGTCGGGTCCACGACTCGGTGCGCACAGACATGGCGACGATGCGTGTGGGGTACGGCGAATCGGCAACTGCGAGACCGGGCGACGAACGCGACCTCGACGTCGATCAGGTGGAATCGGGCTGGTTGCCGCTGATGCGACATTGGCTCGAGGATGCCATCGAGGCCGACGTGCCCGAACCGAACGCGATGACGCTCGGGACGGTGGACTCGGAGGGGCTTCCCCGAACGCGGACAGTGCTGTGCAAGGGCCTGAGCGCGGCCGGCGTTCTGTTCTTCACCAACTACGAGTCCGACAAGGGGCGTCAACTCGACGCCGTCCCGTACGCGTCGGCGACCTTTGCCTGGACTCCCATCGCACGCCAGGTGACAGTGCGCGGACGTGCCAGGCGTGCCGACGCCTCGGTGACGGAGGAGTACTGGCGGACCCGCCCACGCGGTTCGCGACTGGGTGCCTGGGCTTCGGATCAGTCCCGCCCGGCAGGGTCCCGCGCCGAACTGGATGCGGCACTGGTGCGTGCGGCCGAGCAGTATGCACCCGACCAGGACATTCCGGTACCGCCGAACTGGGGCGGCATCGTGATCGCCCCCGACGTGGTGGAGTTCTGGCAAGGTCGCGCGAACCGGATGCACAACCGCATCCGCACGTCGCTGGTCGACGGTGCTCGGGTCGTGGAGCGTCTTCAACCGTAGGAACAGCCTGCGTATCGTTGCTGCATGGGCGAAACCGTTGACGTGCCGGTCGAGGCGCTCGCCGAACTCCGGGCGGTGTGCCTCGGACTTCCCGAAACATACGAGGAGCAGGCGTGGGTGGGTCGGCGTTGGCGGGTCCGGACGAAGACCTTCGCGCACCTTCTGCGCATCGCGGACGGACGGCCTCCGGCGTATGCGCGCGCTGTGGGCCACGACGGCCCGCTCACGATCGTGACGTTCCGGTCGGCGGGTGCCGAACTCCATGCGCTCGAGAACTCCGGACCCCCGTACTTCTACGGTGGTTGGGGTCGTGACGTAGTCGGCGTGGTGATCGACGAGGGGACCGACTGGGGTGAGGTCGCCGAACTGGTCACCGAGAGTTACCGCCATCTGGCACCGCGAAAACTGGCCGAGCTCGTACCGCAAATCCTCAATTGATAGCGCTAAAATAGCGCTATGGCGACGATTCAGATCCGTGACGTTCCCGAGGATGCGTACGAGGTGATCCGGGAGAGGGCTCGCGCTTCTGGGCGCTCGATTCAGTCCTACATGCGAGAAGTCGTTGTGGACTTTGCCGCCCGCCCCACCACAGAGGAGGTGCTGTCGACGATGGAGTCGGCGCGGGCGGGTAGTGACACGCCTGGAGCGACGTCGGACTCCATACTGGCCGACCTGGCTGCCGATCGCCGGTGAGTGACGATTGCGTCCTGGACGCGTCGGCATTGGTGTTGGCTCTGATCGGGAAGAATGAAGCGGCGGACGTCCTCCGCCGACGGCTACCCATGATGCGGGTGCACGCGCCGCACTTGATCGACGCCGAGGTCGGCAACGTGCTTCGCCGACACGAGCGCAGCGGCCTCATCAGCGCCCAGGAAGCCCGTGTTGCGCTGGGGGTCGGCCAGGTGCTCGTCGAGCACCGTTATTCCCACGCTGCATCGCTGATGGGGCTGGCCTGGCAGTGGCGCGACAACATCAGCTTTTACGACGCGCTGTACGTAGCTCTTGCAGTCCGGCTCGGTGCGCCCCTGATCACTGTCGATGCGAGGTTGAGTAGAACTCCGGGCCTTGCGTGCGATATCGAAGTGGTGTGAATCGGGCAAGTCCTTGCGCGGCCGTATATTTCGGGCACACTGAGGTGCATGGCTGCAGCGGGATTCGAAATCCACGGAGGCGGTTACCGCGCGGAGATCGCGGCGACAGGTGCGAGTGTGCGATTGCTCGAGTTCGACGGCCGGGCACTCACCGAGACGTGGGAGTTGGGAACGAAGCCGCCGCTGGCGGCGGGTGCGGTCTTGGCGCCGTGGCCCAACCGTATCCGGGACGGAGCGTTTCGTTTCGATGGAATCGACCATCAGCTCGAGCTGACGGAGAAGGCGGCGAAGAACGCCATTCACGGGTTCGTGCGGCACACCGAATGGGATCTGGTTTCGGAATCGGACGATCACGTCGAGCTTTCGGTGGCGGTGGGGCTGCACAAGGGTTGGCCCTATCCGTTGCGGCTGGCCGTCGTCTACAGCCTCGATGCGGACGGCCTGAGGGTGAAGTATCGCGCGACCAACACCGGGTCGATCGATGCGCCGTTCGGGTTGGGGGCTCACCCGTACCTGCGGGTCGGTGATGCTCCGCTCGACGAATGCACACTTCGTCTGAGCGCCGGCACGCGTCTGCCGCTGGACCCGGACAGGATGCTGCCGGATGGCCCCTCCGTGGCGGTACACGGCACCGAGTACGACTTCACCGAACACCGCTCGCTGCGCTCAGTCGTGTTGGACACCCCGTTCAGCGCGCTCGACACGGACCCGGACGGCAGATGCAGGCATGAGTTGCGAGCTCCGGACGGCGCAACGACCACCCTCTGGACCTCGCGGGCTTTCGGGTGGTTGCAGGTGTTCACCGCTGATCCCGGTACCGGCAAGGGGTATCCCGGCCGAGGACGTGCTGTGGCGATGGAGCCGATGACCTGTCCGCCGAACGCGTTCAACTCCGGAATCGACCGGATCGTGTTGGCGCCGGGTGGGCAGTGGTCGGGCGAGTGGGGTGTGACGGCTTCCGGATAGATGTCCATTTGATGGGACGATGTAACGATGTTCGGCGGTAAGCGATCGTCGGATGTAGTTACTTCTGTCACTCCGGTCGGCGAGCTTGTCGCGGTCGAGCGGGTGAGACCCCCTCTACCTCACGCATTCTGCAGGTCGACGGAGAGGTTGGTATCCATCGCGTCATCGGTGCAGGTTATAGAATCGACAGTGCCTACCCAGGTGCTCGGGCATGCGATCGGTGGGCGGCGGTAAGGTGAAGAACCGGACATTTGCGGAACGGTCCGATCGATGTGGAACGTCACAGATTTCGGTGGCCCTGCACACCCTGGCAACGAGCCCGAGGCAGACCCGATGTGGGCACGTCGTCCGGAGTGCGACTAGTTTCTAACTGATCGAAAACTTGCGTATCCGTTGGTCTGAGCTTGAGAGGGATGCTTCGTGCCCGACAATGACACAAAGCCCACGCTTACCTACCCTGGTGGTGAGCACACGATGTCCATTGCCAGGGCAACCGAGGGCAATGACGGAATCGAACTGGGAAAGCTGCTCGCCAGCACGGGGTACACCACCCTCGACCCCGGTTTCGTCAATACCGCTTCCACCAGTTCGGCGATCACCTACATCGACGGTGAGAAGGGCATTCTCCGCCACCGCGGATATCCGATCGAGCAGCTGGCAAAGCAGTCCACCTTCATCGAGGTCAGCTACCTGCTGATCTACGGTGAACTGCCCACCGCGACCGAACTCGACTCGTTCACCGATCGCATTCGTCGGCACACTCTGCTGCACGAGGACCTGAAACGATTCTTCGACGGATTCCCGCGCAACGCTCACCCGATGCCGGTTCTCTCGAGTGCGGTCAACGCGCTGTCGGCTTACTACCAGGACTCCCTGGACCCGGCCGATCCGGAACAGGTCGAATTGTCGACCACGCGGCTGCTGGCGAAGCTGCCGACCATCGCGGCGTACGCCTACAAGAAGTCCGTCGGACAGCCGTTCCTGTACCCGGACAACTCGCTGAACCTCGTCGAGAACTTCTTGCGGATGACGTTCGGCTTCCCCGCGGAGCCGTACGAGATCGACCCCGAGGTCGCCAAGGCTCTCGACATGCTGCTGATCCTGCACGCCGACCACGAGCAGAATTGCTCGACGTCGACGGTGCGGCTCGTCGGCTCGTCGGACGCGAACCTGTTCACGTCCATCTCCGGTGGGATCAACGCGCTCTGGGGTCCGCTGCACGGTGGCGCCAACCAGGCCGTCCTCGAGATGCTCGACGAGATCAAGGCCGGGGGCGGTGACGCCAAGGAGTTCGTCCGTAAGGTCAAGAACAAGGAAGACGGCGTGAAGCTCATGGGCTTCGGGCACCGCGTCTACCGCAACTACGACCCCCGCGCTGCGATCGCCAAGGAAGCGGCTCACACCATCCTCGACAAGCTCGGCGGCGACGACGAACTGCTCGACATTGCGATGGCACTCGAGGAGGCGGCGCTCACCGACGACTACTTCATCGAGCGCAAGCTGTACCCCAACGTCGACTTCTACACCGGCCTGATCTACCGCGCGATGGGCTTCCCGACGCGTATGTTCACCGTGCTGTTCGCTATGGGCCGCCTGCCCGGATGGATTGCGCACTGGCGGGAGATGCACGAGGATCCGGCCACGAAGATCGGCCGCCCGCGGCAGATCTACACCGGATACACCGAACGCGATTACCAGGACATCGCCGCTCGCAGCTGAACCAGCGGTCGACGACGACAACGAGAGCCCTCGCTAGGAGGACCCCCATGAGCAAGCCCGAGATCGAGTTCCAAGAAGGACCCGCGCCACTCGACCTGGTCATCAAGGACCTGGTGGAAGGTGACGGTGCCGAGGCCGTGCCCGGTGGAACCGTGGAAGTGCACTACGTGGGGGTGGAGTTCGAGTCGGGGGAAGAGTTCGACTCCTCGTGGAGCCGCGGTGAGTCCATCAAGTTCCCACTGCGTGGCCTGATCAAGGGATGGCAGGACGGCATCCCCGGTATGAAGGTCGGCGGGCGCC
The DNA here is from genome assembly GCF_055231015.1 of Rhodococcus quanlei. Classification (NCBI taxonomy): domain Bacteria; kingdom Bacillati; phylum Actinomycetota; class Actinomycetes; order Mycobacteriales; family Nocardiaceae; genus Rhodococcus; species Rhodococcus quanlei. The sequence goes on from NZ_JBUYWD010000016.1 coordinate 27,011, forward strand.
GTCAGCTGACCATTCCGCCGGAGCTGGCCTACGGCCCGGCCGGTGCCGGACACCAGCTGTCCGGTAAGACTCTGGTCTTCGTCATCGACTTGCTCGACGTGCAGTAAGAAGTTTTTGCAGAACGCCCCGCATCGCGACGCGATGCGGGGCGTTCTCGTATTCGGTCACTCGATGGCGTGGTCGATTCTTGATTCGCATAACAGAACTCTGCACGGTGCACGGTGGCGTACAACGCGCCGTTCGTCCTATTGTTCGCTTGCGTACAAGAGATGTTGTCGAAGGAGGTCGAATCGCGAATGGGTGCGCTACGTACACGGCGCGAGACGTGGATAGAGGAGGGCCTGCAAGCCCTTGCTGCGGGCGGAGTGGACAGCGTGCGAATCGAGGTGCTGGCCAAGAAGCTCGGTGTCACCAAGGGCGGGTTCTACGGCTACTTCTCGGACCGCGACGAACTACTGGCAGAGATGCTGGACGCGTGGGAGCGGGAGAGTGTCGATGACGTCTTCGAGCGGATCGAGGAGTCTGGGGGCGACGTTCTCGACAAGGCCCGCCTGGCCGGGCAGCTCACCTTCTCCGGCGACCGGTTGCTTCCCATCGACCTAGCGGTCCGCACGTGGGCGCGGCGGGACGAGGTCGTCAACGATCGCCTTCGCCGCGTGGACAACAGGCGCATGCAGCTACTCCGTGACGCGCTCGGCACGGTCTGCGACGACCCCGAGGAAGTCGAGGCACGCAGCCTGCTCGCATTCTGTATGGCAATCGGCGTCCACTTCCTCGCCGCCGATCACCCGGGTTTCACCCCTGGACAGGTTCGCGCCCGTGCAGGCGCGCTCATTCTCGACCACCCGGTTCGCTGATCGCTCAGGATTCGATGCTCGTCGGCCCAGCCTCGTGCAACGTGACCCCAGCCTCGTGCAACGTGACCCCAGCCTCGTGCAACGTGACCCCAGCCTCGTGCAACGTGACCCCAGCCTCGTGCAACGTGACTACAAGACGAGCACCTCCGAGCGGACTGTCCGTGAAGAACGCGCGGCCACCGTGCAATGCCGCCTGTTGGGCAACGAGAGCCAACCCGAGACCCGAACCGCTCTTGGTGGCGCGGCTCCCGCGTCGGAAGCGCTCGAACACGACGGTGCGGTCCGATTCCGGGATGCCGGACCCGTCGTCGTCGATGGTGAAGACAGCGCCCGAGGTGTGGTGCGACGGGGTGAGAGTGATGTGGACGTGCTCGGCGCCGCCGTGGCGGACCGCGTTGGTGATCGCATTACCGAGAGTGAGGCGGATTCCGCCCGGTAGTCCGCGCACCGTGATGTCGGCGGCGTCGAAGGTGACCAGTACGTCCGGATGCGTCCGTTTGGCGTCGTCGGCCACGACATCGCAGATTTCGCCCAGGTTGCAATCGACGAAGTCGCTTTCACTCGACAGTTCGCCCTTCGCCAACCTCTCGAGGTCGGTGAGCGTCGACTCCACTCGCCCCTGGGAACGAGCCAGATCGCCGAGAATCTCGGATCGCTCATCGGGTGGGAGCTCGTGTGCCCGCAGAACTTCGATGTCGGTGCGCATCGCGGTGAGTGGAGTGCGGATCTCGTGGGCAGACACGGCCGCGAAGTCTCGGGCGGTGGCGAGGGCGGAAGTGGTTGCGGTTTGGGCCTCGGACACATCTCGCAGCATCGACTCCGCCGCCGCAGCCAGTTCGTCGGCCTCTCGGACCCCGGAGGTAGTGGGGGTCAGGTGTGTATCGCGGCGTGAGATGCGGTGCGTGAGGTCGACAAGGGGGCGCACAGCACGGCCGCCGAACAACCAGCCCAGTGCGGTGGCCGAGGCGATCGCGATAACTCCGACCACAACGACCTGACGGTTCTGCTCCGCCGTGGCGCTCTGGGCCTCGGAATACGGGACCGCTATCGATGCCAGGGCGCCGATCACCGGCACCTCGGCCGTGAACACCCGGTACCGGGTGCCGTCGACTTCTGCGGTCCCCCAACCGGGGTCCAGTTCGGGTAGGCGGGTGGGGGTGGTGACGAGGACCTGACCGCCGGCCGACCGAACGGTGACCGCGAACGAGCCCTCGTCGCCGATTGCGCCGAGAAACAACCCCGCCGTTGCAGCATTGGGTACCAGTACGTCGGAGGCCGTCTCGAGGCGACGGTCCAACTCGGCCAAATTGTTGCGACTGATGGCCATCGACACGAAGATGCCGAGGGCCACCACCACGATGGTGGCTCCCAGTGCCGTGGCCGCGGCGACACGGGTACGGAGTGAGAACGAGCGCTTCACGGGTTTTCCCTCAGCACGAATCCCACGCCGCGCACCGTGTGCAACAACCGTGGCGCACCGCCCGACTCGAACTTTCGACGTAGATAGCCGACGAATACGTCGACGACGTTGGTGTCCGCGACGAAGTCGTACCCCCAGACGAGTTCGAGCAGTCGTTCACGGCTCAGGACGATGCCGGTGTTGCGGGCGAGTACCTCGAGCAATTCGAACTCGCGTTTGGTGAGTGTCACCTCGACCCCGTCGACTGTGACTCGGCGCCCCGCCAGGTCGATCTCGAGCGAACCGATACGCAGGGGTGCAGTTGCGTTGTCCGCGGATTCGGTGGCAGGTGCGGCCGCAGTCCGTCGGAGCATCGCACGAATACGGGCACTGAGTTCGGCGAGAACGAACGGTTTCACCAGGTAATCGTCGGCACCGGACTCGAGCCCGGATATGCGGTCGTCGACCGTGTTTCGAGCGCTCAGAACGCATATCGGGATGTCGTTGTTCATCGCGCGTAGCGCAGTGACCACGCCCGTGCCGTCGAGAACCGGCATGTTCATGTCGAGCACCATCGCGTCGGGGTGATCGCTGTTGATCACACGCAGAGCGTCAGCGCCGTCGACCGCGGTGAGCACGGTGAAACCCTCGAGACGCAAACCCCGCTGCAGGGACGTTCGCACGTCTTCGTCGTCGTCGACGACCAGAACTTTCGGTGAATCGGTCACTCCTGCATTGTGCCCCTGAACCGCGTTTCCAAGGCGTTCAGGACGGATACGTCCTCGATCGTCGACGGAACGGTGTACTCCTCGTGGTCGACGATCTGACGCATGGTCTTGCGGAGGATCTTTCCGGAACGAGTCTTGGGAAGTGCCTCCACGACGGTCACGTCGCGGAAGCTCGCCACCGCCCCGATCTGATCGCGCACCATCGCGACCAGTTCGTCGCGCAGCACGTCCGCGGCGATATCCACCCCAGCCTCGAGGACGACGTACCCGCTGGCGCGTTGTCCTTTGAGCTCGTCGTGAATTCCGACCACCGCGCATTCGGCCACAGCGCGATGAGACGCGACCACGGCCTCTATGCTGCCGGTGGAAAGGCGGTGGCCAGCGACGTTGATGACGTCGTCGCTGCGGCCGAGGACGAACAGGTAGCCGTCCTCGTCGAGGTATCCGGAGTCTCCGGTGAGATAGTACCCCTCGAACGCTGCGAGATACGAGGCGTGGAAGCGCTTCTCGTCTCGCCACAATCCGGTCAACGTGCCCGGAGGCAGCGGCAGCCGGATCACGATGGCACCTTCGGTATTTGCCGGCACCGGCCGACCCGTTGGGTCGACGACCTCGACCTGATACCCGGGGACCGGAACGGTGGGCGAACCCGATTTCACGGGCATCGGCTCGAGTCCGCGCAGATTCGCGCAGATCGGCCAGCCGGTCTCGGTCTGCCACCAATGGTCGATCACCGGCACGCCGAGTGTCCTGCTCGCCCAGTCGTAGGTGTCGGGGTCGAGGCGCTCACCGGCGGCGAAGAGGGTTCGGAGGGAGGAGGTGTCGTATTTCGTCAGCTCCTGGGCACCCGGATCGACCTTGCGGATGGCGCGTATTGCCGTCGGTGCGGTGAACAATGCCGCGACGTTGTGCTGTTCGATCACCCGCCAGAACGCACCGGCATCCGGGGTGCCCACCGGCTTGCCTTCGTACATGACCGTTGTAGCGCCGACCAGCAACGGGCCGTACACGATGTACGAGTGGCCGACCACCCACCCGACGTCGGAGGCCGTCCACCACACGTCGTCGGATCCGATGTCGTAGATGTTGGTCATCGACCAGGCCAGGGCCACCGCATGCCCGCCGTTGTCGCGGACGACGCCCTTGGGTTTTCCCGTGGTGCCGGAGGTGTAGAGGATGTAGAGCGGGTCGGTCGCCGCAACGGCGACAGGGTCTGCGGGCTTCGCGTCCTTCGCCAGCGCGTCCCAGTCGAACCAGGCGGCACCGCTCCCGTCGACTTCGGGCGCCGAGCTGCTGATCTCGCTGCGGGACTTCACGACAACGGTGTGTGGGGGAGTGCCCGACATCTCGAGTGCATCGCGCACCAGCGGCAGGTACTCGACGGTGCGGTTCGGTTCGAGGCCGCCGGATGCGGTGACGAGGACGGCCGGTTTGGCGTCGTCGATGCGGGTGGCGAGCTCTTTGGCGGCGAATCCGCCGAACACGACGGAGTGGACGGCACCGATACGCGCACATGCCAGCATCGCGATGGCCGCTTCGGGAATCATCGGCATGTAGATGACGACTCTGTCGCCGACGGTGACTCCCTGATCCTTCAGCACGCCCGCGAACAACGAGACCTCGTCCAGCAGTTGAGCGTAGGTGAACTCGCGGACTTGCCCGGTCATCGCAGAATCGTGGACGAGAGCGACACGATCGCCCCGCCCGGCCCGGACGTGACGATCCAGCGCGTTGACGCAGGTATTCATCGTCGCGTCGGGGAACCAGCGATACGCCGGAGCTGCGGAATCGTCCAATGCCGTGGTCGGCGGCGTGATCCATTCGACGGCGTGAGCGGCATCGAGCCAGAACTGTTCGGGCGTATCGATGCTCGCACGGTAACGCTGCTGGTAGGAGTTCTGGGGTGCGCTCACCGGTGCCCTTTCGTCGACTCTGTGATGGGCGCCACTCTATAGGTTCGCGCAAGAACCACCTACCGGTTGTTCAGCCCCCGTAGGTAGTCCTGGCTCGACGACAGAGAGCCGATGATTGCGGTGACAGCTTCGCGTGCCATGGCCAGTTCGTCGGACATGGCAGATGTCTGCCGAGCGCTCGTCGCCGAGTTCTCGATGCCCATGTACAAGCCCGCGATCTCGAGGTCGACCTCCTGCATGGCATTGATCTGGTCGAGTTCTTCGAGGTAGTCGTCGAACCTGCGGAGATCTTCGAGATACAAGCCGAGAACGATCACTCGGGTGCGCAGGGCCTTCTCGGACTGAGCGAACAACGTCTGGTGATGTCGGTAGGCGCTCCATGCCGGCGAATTCCGGGCAGGCTCGGCGCCGGTCTTCAGTTTGAGCGCATGCAGCTTGGTGACCTCGTCGACCACCTGGCGCAACTCCTCGTCGAGATCGAGGCGGACGCGTTGCGTGTCCAGAAACTCGCTCTGCCACGAGCGGTTGGCCCGAATCTCGGAGACGATGATGTTGGTCCGCGGAATCAGATTCAGTTCCGTGTGGGTGAACCTGATCTGTACCCCGTTGGCGGTCTTGCGCTGATCGACACTGGTGTCCAACTGGCCGCGCCTGCTGCTGTTGGCCTGCTCGACAGCCACGCGCTGATTCCACTTCGACTGCACTGACTTGTACGACAGGCCCACGATTCCCGCGAGCAGGAGAAGTACGACGACGCCCGCGATCGGACTGATGACGAGCATCAGAACCCCCATGCCGGTGAACACCCACAGCATCGCCTGGTTCTTGCGGAGCCAGTCACGGGGATGGCTCGCGACCGGCAGTGGTGTGAACGGCTGCGCCCAATCGCGTACGGCCACGAGCTGTGAGACGAGGTGCTCGCGCGCGCGCCTGTCGTCGTCCGGGCGAGCGACGGTGATCTCCCATCCCTCCACCCAGCGGCGTTCGAAGTCGGCGATGCGCTGCGCTCGTGCTGATTCGACGATCGGGTCGGTCATTCGATGTCTCCTCCCAGACCATCGACTGTTGTCGGTACAGTCTAGAGGCAGGTTCGGACACCGGCCTCCTGCCAGCCCTGTAGAAGGAGTTGCTTCCCGAATCGGCCGTGGATCGACGATGTGGGCCGCCAGATCATGGAGCCGAATCGGGTGCGGTAGCGGACGACGAGGGCCAGGTGAACGGCAACATCGGTGACGATTACGTGCATTTCGCAGGCAAGGTGTTTGCTTGCCCTCGTGAGCGCTACGGCAGATGGCGTGTTCTCGACCACCTTCCAACCGGCGAGCGAGTGTTTTCCTGATTCGAGTCTCAGTCCCAGCAGTCCACGAAAGATCGCCTCCCGTGCCGCAGTGGTGATGAGTTCTTCGAACATCGTGCGAGCCCACCACTCGGCAGGGCGGTCCGAAGTAGCTGCGAGTGTATTGGTGTCCACGTAGTCGAAAACCGGTGACAGCAGTCGGGCACGGACAGGCTCCGGTATCGCCTGTGGGCCGCGGGTGAGTGTGACGCTCGGGACCTCGCGCTCGGCCCAGGCGGCGGCGATTCCGCGCATGAGCGGCGGGTAGACGAGCAGATGCCGAAAGGGTCCGATCGCCGCCATGTATGCCCGGCCCCATGCCCCGTTGGGTTTGACGAGCACCGCCATCTGTCCGCGATACCCGCCCGGTGCGGTGTCGTCGGGAACCCATCCCACGTGTATGACGCCGTGCATGGTGTTGTTGGCCATCTCGGCGGCCCATTCGCTTTCGGTTTCGAACACGGTGGTGAAGGGCATGCTCGTGGGATCGCTGACCTGCGTGCGCAGGTCCTCGGGGAGTCGCTCCCGCAGGGACGGGACCCGAGACCCGACGGAGGCCTTGTCGTCGTCCCAGCCGAACCACTCCCCGAGGCGCCAGCGGATTGCGAAGAGTGCGCGGGCGATCGGTGACGGGTTGTTCGCGATGTCACCGTCCATGAACTGCTGCTTCAGTCGTGGAAAGTCCTCCGGGCCTCCTGGAGTGGGAAGTGCCCAGACGTCGTAGGTCCGAAAGTCCGGGGTGATGTCGTGGATGAGCCAGGGCATTCCCGAGTGGGCATCGATCGGAAGGCGCATGGTTGCTCCTCGAAGACTATATACGGTGCCGTACAACACGTGAGTGTAGCCCAATTTATACGCCGGCGTATAGAGGATGTGATCAGCCGTGGGCCGGTACACCGAGGTTGCGGTACCGGGCCGTGCGGGCCGAGAAACGTTCGTTCTCCGGCACGTCGGTGAGAGCGCGGAGTTCGCGTGCGATGGCCCGTCCGACCCGTTTGGAGAATTCGATCGGTTCTTCCGCGGCGTCGGGACGTTCCGGAATCACGACGTCGGCCACACCGTCGCGAAGCAGATCGAGTGATCGAACACCCTGGGCTGCTGCCATTTCGGGGGCGTGTGCGGTGTCTCGGTGGACGATGGCGCTGGCTCCCTCCGGCGGAAGTGGGGCCAGCCACCCGTGCTGTGCGACGAGCACCCTGTCGGCAGGAAGGAGTGCCAGCGCGCCGCCGCCCGACCCCTGCCCGAGCAGCACCGACACAGTGGGCGTTCGCAGCATCACGAGGTCGGCGATACAGCGCGCAATCTCCGGGGCAAGTCCGCGTTCCTCGGCCTCACGGGACAGTGAAGCGCCCAACGTGTCGATGACCAGGACCAGCGGCACCTGTAACTCTTCGGCCAGACGCATTCCACGCCGCGCTTCTCTCAGGGCTGCCGGGCCCATCGTCACAAGCGCCGACTGGCCGCTGCGATCCTGACCGAGCAGGATGCACGGCGATCCGCGAAAACGGGCCAGGGACAGCAGGATCGTCTTGTCGGTCTCGCCTTGCCCGGTACCGCTGAGCGGAACCTGCTCGGTCGCGGCGTGGCGGAGCAACTGCCTGATTCCCGGGCGGTCCTGCCGACGGGTGAGTAGCACCGACTGCCACGCAGGCGCCTCGGGGATCGTGTCGTCGGGGTCTGCGTCGATGGGCAGCGCATCCGGGGAGTCCATCAACACCCGGAACGCGCGATGCACCAAGGTCCGGAGCCGCTGCGGCTCGACCACACCGTCGATCACCCCGTTGCGATAGAGGTTCTCGGCAACCTGCACACCGTCCGGGAACTTCTCGTTGTACAGAGCCTCGTACACGCGGGGACCGAGGAACCCGACGAGCGCTCCCGGTTGAGCCAACGTGATGTGCCCGAGTGATCCCCATGAGGCAAAGACGCCGCCGGTGGTGGGGTGCCGCAGGTAGACCAGGTAGGGCAGATGCGCAGCCTTGTGTGCTGCCACGGCGGCCGCGATCTTCACCATCTGTACGAAGGCGACGGTGCCTTCCTGCATCCGAGTACCGCCCGACGTCGGAGACGCCAGCAGCGGCAGCCCTTCGGCGGTGGCCCGTTCGACGGCGGACGTGATGCGCTGCGCCGCGGCCACTCCGATCGATCCGGCGAGAAACGAGAACTCGCAAGCGATGACCGCGACCGGGCGTCCCCGGATGGTGCCGCATCCGGTGATCACCGACTCGTCGACACCCGACTTCGCTGCGGCCTTCACGAGGTCGGCGTGATAGGCCGCGTCGGGCCGGGTGTCGACGGGTGCACAGTCCCAGGATCGGTAACTCTGCGCATCGAGCAGGAGGTCGAGGATGTTCTTCGCCGCGATCTTCTCCGTCATACCGCGACGCTATCGGAGAGTCGACGACTGTTTGGAAGAGACGGGGCTATTTGGAAGGGACGGGGCTATTTGGAAGAGATAAGGGCTTCCTTCCAGGACACGACCTTGCCGATCCGAAGAATCGACCGCTGGTAGATCTTGGCAGCCAGCACACTGAGTGCGGCGGTGACCGCGAGCATCAAGACGATGGTGACCACCACCTGTATCGGTGATGCAACGCCCGCCGCGATGCGCAGCGGCATGAGGATCGCCGAGAACGGTGGGATCCAGCTGAGCACGTTGCTGAGCGTGCCGTCGGGGTCGCCGACCGCGGAGAAGGCGCTGATGAACATGATCACGATCAGCACCATCAAGGGGGACGCCGTCGCGTTGACGTCTTCCTGCCGCGAGACCATCGAGCCTGCGGCCGCATACAGCACGGCGAAGAACGCGAACCCGAGGACGAACCAGCCGAGGGTGCCGAAGAGTACACCGAATGCGGTGCCGGTCAGCGTGAGTGCGCCCGTCGCCAGACCGGCACCCACACCCGCGATGCCGTACAGCGCGAGTTGTGTCAACCCAACCGCGCCGATCCCGATAACCTTGCCCCACAACAGTTGCAGTGGCTTCAGGGTGGACAGCAACAGTTCCACCACACGGCTCGACTTTTCTTCGACGACGCCCATCGCCACATACAACCCGAACATCAAGATCTGCATGTAGAGCAGGAACACGACGGCCACCGACAGTGCGACTCGCTGCCCCGTTTCGGGATCGGGCGGGTCGAGGGCTTCGACGGTCACCACGGCGCTGCTCGTCGACTCCGCCAGGGCAGCCGGGTCGACACCCTGTTCCGTGAGTGCGGCGGATTGCGCGTGCTGCGCGACCGCGGTGTCGATCACGGCTCTCAGGCTCGTGCTCGGATCCGACTCGGTGACGGCGGTGTAGGCGCCGTTCGCGCCGGGGACCAGGACGACATCCAGGTCACCGTTCTCCACCTGTGTCCTGCCCGATGCCTCGTCGGATACCTCGGTGACCTCCACCGGGTTTCCGATGGATTCTCCGACCGCGACGAGTGTCGGGGCCAGTGCCTGTGACCCTGTCAGGCCGACGGTCGAGGTGTCTTCGTCGCCGCCGGAAAACAAGGAGTAGGCGATGATGCCGCCGACGATGGCGATCAGAATGATCACGTTGCTGACGATGAAGCTCTTCTTCGTCACCTGCGTCATGAACTCGCGTTTCGCCACGAGTGTGATACCGGTGCCGAAGCTCATGGGGGCGCTCATGCGGACACAACCTCTCGGAACATGTCGGTCAGGGAAGGTCGGCTCACGGAGAACTCGTGAACGGGACCGGTTTTGAGGGCGGCCTGCAGCACGTCCTGGTCGTCGGTGCCGGGGCCGAGCGTCAGGACGGTTCGGCCGTCCAGGTGGCTGACGGTCGTGACCCCGGTCAGGTGGTGGGCCCAGCCCACAGGCGCCTCCGGGGCGTGCACGTGGAGCTCGGCGTTGCCGCTGCCGCGGAGTTCGTCGACCGTTCCCACCGCACGCATACGGCCATTGGCAATGATGCCGACGCGATCGCACAGCCGCTGAACGAGATCGAGCTGGTGGCTGGAGAAGATGACCGGCACACCGGTCCGGGCCTTCTCGACGAGTACCTCGCTCATGACGTCGACCGCGACGGGATCCAGGCCCGAGAACGGTTCGTCGAGAACCAGTACCGCCGGATCGTGGACGAGGGCGGCCGCCAGCTGCACGCGCTGCTGGTTGCCGAGGGACAGGCTGTCGACCGTGTCGCCTGCGCGAGTCTCGATGCCGAGACGGGTCGTCCAGCGTTCGACTGCGTCTTTGGCTTCCGCGGCCGACAATCCGTGCAGCCGAGCAAGGTACGCGAGTTGCGCGCCCACCTTCATCTTCGGGTACAGGCCGCGCTCTTCCGGCATGTACCCGATGGTGCGGCGAACGTCGAGGTCGACCGGCTTGCCGCCGAGACGCACTTCGCCCGAGTCTGCGGAGAGTACACCCAGGGCAATGCGCATCGTGGTGGTCTTGCCGGCGCCGTTGCTGCCGACGAATCCGAAGATTTCGCCGGGGCGGACGTCGAAGCTCAGTGCGTCGAGGGCGACGACGTCGCCGTAGCGTTTGGAGATCGAGTCGATGGTGAGAGTGTCGGACATGGTGCTCCCGTCGGTGTTGGGGTCAGGCTCGATGGCCGGCTGGATCAGTACCCTCTGAGGTGGTGTCTTCTGGTTCGGGATCGGGGGTGGTCCAGGCGAGAATCATCGCGGGGGTGCATCCGCCGATGACGATGGTGGTGAGGACGAGGAGTCCTCCGGCGTAGGGATAGTTCGGCGCCTCGGCGCCCGCCGAACCGGCCAAGACGAGATAGAAGATCGGAATCAACGTGATCGTCTGCGTCACGGTCAGCCCGATGGACCGTGCGCTGTCGCGCTGTTGCAGCTCCCATTCGTCGAGCACGTCGCGTGGTGCGTCGCCTCTTCTGCCGGAGACGATCTGGAGGATCGACCAGAGAGGAAAGAAGAACAACATCGCCGGCAACCACAACAGCGGACCCACCGTCATGTTGAAGTGGCACACAACTCCCACCGCGAGCATGAACACGAAGGTCGCTGCCAGGGCGGCCACCAGTATTCGGCGACGCTTTCGAGTTCTCCAGTTGGGCAACCAGTTTCGGTACTGATTCTCGCGCTGCAGGAATCGCTGGGCGCGATACGCCTGGTACCGCTCGAGCACGGACGTGTCAGGCATTGGTTTCGTCCCCCTCGCTTCTCTGGTGGTTGCGATAGATCTCGGCCGACAGTGGCCCGAACTCGGTCCGGGAAAAAACCGCTTCGACGGGAAGATCGAATACCGCGCAGATTCGGAATGCGAGATCGAGGCTGGGGTAGTGGTCGCCTCGTTCGAGCGCGCCCACTGTCTGCGGATTGACGTCCACGAGACCGGCGAGCTGAACCCGGCTCATCCCTCGCTCGGCGCGCAGGACGCCGATGCGATTGAAGATGGGAAGTGTTTCCCCACGTTTTACCGGACTCATGTAACAAAGTGTTGTAAAAACACAACAGTTTGTCAACAGGGCGCTCCGCGCCCTGTGCGTGGTTAGCGAGTGCAGGGACTCGTCAACCACGCACAGGCGCTAGGTGTCCAAGCGGGAGACGAAGGTGTCGATATTGGTTCGAACCTTCTCGATGCGCTCGCCGAGCGGGGTGTCGTCGCGGAACTGCCGACCCAGTGCCGGTGTCTTCTTGCGGCGGGCATAGAGGGAACAGGCCAGGTCTTGGCAGATGTATGTGCCGACAGTGTTTCCGCGCCGCCCCGATTCTCCGATCTTGCGGGCAACCATGAGCGAAATGCCCCCGCTCGGGTGCGTGGTCAGGCAGATCGTGCACATTTGACTCTTGCGAAACCCGCCGACTTCGTAGCGCAGAGCAACTCCGACGAGCCGGCCGTCCTGCGGCACGACGACGTACCCTCGGCCGGGAAACGAGGGGTCGGTCCAGCCGAGGAAATCGAGATCGTCCCAGGGGCGATCGTCGAGATCGCGCGGAACGGGAAGGCGCTTGGCGTCGCCCTTCGAGCAGTTGACGAACGACGACCGGATGTCGCGTTCGGTGATGGGGTCCATGGTCGGTTCGTCCCTTTCGGGTCGGTGTCGGTGAAGCCTGGTGACCCTACGGGGTCCGGAAAACCGCGGGCAACAGGTTTTCGGGTTCGAGTCGGTCAGTCTTCGGCCAGCTTTCCGTTGCTCATCCGCCACCGGCGTGTTCTGCGGGTGGTCGACAACATGCGTCGGTCATGAGTGACGAGCAGCAATGTTCCCGTGAAGTTCTCCACGGCCTGTTCGAGTTGCTCGATGGCGGGCAGGTCGAGGTGATTGGTGGGTTCGTCGAGGACGAGTAGATTCACCCCTCGCGCCTGGAGCAGCGCCATGCCCGCGCGAGTGCGCTCTCCGGGAGACAGCGACATGGCCGAACGCAAGACATGGTGGCCCGTGAGCCCGAACTTCGCCAACAACGTGCGCACGTCGGCCTCCGGCCAGGCCGGAACCTGCGCCCCGAAGGCCGCGGCGACCGTCTCGTCGGACTCGAACAGGGCTCGCGCTTGATCGACTTCACCGATCGCCACGCCGGACCCGAGCGATGCGCTGCCCTCGTCGGGCCGTGCCTTGCCCAGCAGCAACGAGATCAGGGTGGTTTTCCCGGAGCCGTTCTCACCGGTGACCAGGATGCGGTCACCCCAGTCGATTTGCGTGGTGACCGGGCCGAACGTGAAATCCGGACGTCGTAGGACTGCGCCGCTCAGCGTTGCCACCACCGAACCGCTTCGTGGGGCGGACGCGATCTCCATGCGCAGTTCCCATTCCTTGCGCGGTTCTTCCACCACGTCGAGTCGCTCGATGCGGCGCTGCGTCTGCCGGGCTTTCGCCGCCTGTTTCTCGGTGGATTCGGCGCGCAGTGCCCTGCCGATCTTGTCGTTGTCCTTGGTCTTGCGTCGCGCGTTGCGGACGCCGTGCTCCATCCAGTTCCGTTGTATCTGCGCTCTGGACTCGAGTGCGGATCGTGTGTCCGCGTACTCGTCGTACGCCTGCCGCGCATGGTGCCGGGCGATCTCGCGTTCAGCCAGGTATGCCTCGTAACCGCCGTCGTATACGGCGATTCGACGCTGCGGCAGATCGAGCTCGACGATCCCGGTGACGGTGCGCGCCAGAAACTCTCGGTCGTGACTGACGACGACGAGAGCGCTGCGTGTTTCGCCGACGAACCGTTCCAGTTGTTCGAGTCCGAGCAGGTCGAGGTCGTTGGTGGGTTCGTCGAGGAGGAGGACGTCGTAGCGGGACAGCAGAAGGGAAGCGAGGTCGGCTCGTGCGGCTTGGCCCCCGGACAATGCGGTCATCTGCGCATCCAACGGCACGCCGAGCCCCAGGTCTGACACCACCTTCTCCGCGCGTTCGGGCAGATCTGCGCCGCCGAGGGCCAGCCAGCGTTCGAGTGCGGGGGAGTACAGGTCCACATCGGATTCACCGAGGTTCTCGGCTGCCGAGTTCATCGACTCCTCGGCTTCGGCGACTCCGGTGCGGCGACCGAGGAAGTCTTGCACTGTTTCGCCGACGATGCGGTCGGGTTCCTGCGCGAGGTATCCGATCACGGCATCGGGAGGTGTAAGGGTCACGGTGCCCTCGGTCTCGGCGCTGCCGACTCCGGCAAGAGCGGTCAGCAGCGTCGATTTGCCGGCGCCGTTTGCGCCGACCAACCCGATCGCGTCTCCCGGTGCCACCGTCAGGTTCAGGTCGGTGAAGAGAATGCGTTCACCACGCGAAGCCGAGAGTCCGCTGATGCGCAGTGTTGCCGTCATGGGCTGATTATCCCCGGCGTGCCGTTGGATGCGCCGATGACTGCACTCGTTCCCGTCCACCTCCTCGCCGTGGTGACCGCTCGTGGGGGCGGTAAGCGAGGTGCCCCGGACTCGGTAGGGGAGTCCGGGCCACCACGCTCGGAAAAACTGCCGTGGACCGGAGATCAGGGTCGAATCAGTGCTGGCAGAGCCATTCGGTTCCGTAGTGAGCGGCATTCCCGACCTCGGCGTGGACCCACGTTCCGTCACCCTCGCAGGGAGCGCCGGCTACCGGGCTCTGATCGGCACCCTGGTCACCGCCGTTCTCACTGGGATCGGTGCCGGCGCCGTGGTTCGGGTTGGTGCAGATCGTGCCCTCGCACGGAACGTAAGAGTCGTCGCCGTTCGGGTTCGGGATTGCATTGGGCCCGACATAGCTACCGGCCGGGCAACCGGGGTCTTCGTTCTGGGCGCAGTATTCCTCCGACAAGTTGTTGCCGGTCGAGCCGTCTGCTCCACGTTCGCCCTGGTTGATCGGGCCGTTGTTCGGTGCGGGACTCGGTACCGGTGCGTTGTGGTTTCCGCTGTCGACTCCGTTACCCGGATTTGCGGTGGGGGCGGAATCAGCAGAGGTCGGTGCTGCCGTGCTGCTGCTGGCGGTCGTCGTCGTGGTATCGGATGACGAGTCGGTCGAACACGCCGCACCGGTGACGAGCACACCGGCGAGCGCCATGAGGAACATGCACCGCTTCATGGAATCTCCTGATTGTCGGATTGGCCGCCGTAGCGGCCGCGGACTCGAACGAACTGCTCGAGCAATGGATTCGCCGTTTACGGTCGGCATGCCGACAGGTAGTCAGCTCAGCGAGCGGACCCACCCGCTGCTGCGAAGACGGTGGTGGCGGCAACCTTCGTCGATCCGTGCACGGTACCGGCCAACGGGCTCCCTTTCGGGTGACATCCCACCGTTCGGGGTCAGCGTCGCACCAACCTGAACCAACGTGGGTCGACGCTGCGTAGCGGTCCCGGCATTCCGACTGTGTCGGCGTCCAGATCGGCGGCCAGTTCCCATGCGGGGAACAGTCGGTCGAGATCGCGTTTGCGGACGCCCCGCGGAAGTGGACCTCGATGGCCGTGCCCGAACGCGAACATCAGGAGAGTTGCACCACGCGCCGCCACCTCGGTGACCCCCTCGCCGTATTTGTCACGTTCGTGATCGTTCATTCCGTGGAAGCAACCTACGTCGAGAATCAGTTGGAATCCGTGTCCGACGGTGTGATGGAGGTCGGTGGCATCCGAGTGGACGAACCGAACGTCCACGTCCGCGTCGCGAGCTTTGCGTCGCGCACGGTCGAGTGCCAACTGCACCATGTCGATACCTGTGACATTCCAGCCGCGCAGTGCGAGTTCGATGGAGTGGTCGCCAGAGCCGCAGCCGATGTCCAGAGCTCTGCCCGGCGGTGTCACCTCCGAGCCCAGTAGGTTGTCGATCTGGGTGCCGAAGATCTGACCCGCTTGTTCCCACGGGGTGACTCGGAAACGGTAGGCAAGTTCGTACCCGAGGCCCATGTCCACCCCTCAACCAGTCGTCGGCGTCGGTCGCCATTTCGAGAGGTATGCCCGGTGTCACCTGTTCCGACACCAATAGGTTCACACTTTGGTAACTGAATTTCACAGTGTGGGAGATCAGGAACAGCGCGTTTCCCGAGGAGGTTATGCGTGAGCATGACGTTCAACAGCCACACAAGCACGGTTCCGACGATCACGCTGAACGATGGAAACGCGATTCCGGCTCTCGGCTTCGGGGTTTTCCAGGTGCCGGAGGGCGACACCTACGACGCGGTCACTCACGCGCTCAATGCTGGCTACCGGGGCATCGACACCGCCAAGGTGTACGAGAACGAAGCCGGTGTGGGTGCCGCGATCGCCGACTCCGGTATCCCGCGTGACGAACTGTTCGTCACCACCAAGCTCTGGAACGATGATCAGGGCTACGACGCCACACGCAGGGCGTTCGACAGCAGCCTCGTTCGATTGGGTCTCGATTACGTCGATCTGTACCTGATTCACTGGCCGGTGGCGCGCAACGGCCTCTACGTCGACACGTTCAAGGCGTTGCAGGAGATCAAGCAGGATGGCCGTACGCGATCGATCGGTGTCTCGAATTTCACGCAGGCGCACCTAGAGAAGCTCATAGCGGAAGCCGGCGAGGTTCCGGCGGTGAACCAAGTGGAACTGCACCCGGGGTTCAGCCAGTCGGACCTGCGCGCATTTCACGTGGGCCATGGCATCGCGACCGAAGCCTGGGCACCACTCGGGCAGGGCACGGTCCTGGGTAACAAGGTGATCGGTGGCATCGCCGTTGCCCACGGAAAGACGCCCGCACAGGTGGTCATTCGATGGCACCTGCAGATCGGGAACATCGTGATCCCCAAATCGGTGACCCCGGAGCGGATCGCCGCCAACTTCGAGGTCTTCGACTTCGAGTTGACCCCCGGCCAGATCAACGCGATCGGGGCCCTCGACGACAGCGACCTCGCAGGCCGAATCGGCGGGGACCCCGATACCTTCGGCTGATCACCTCACCGCGTCGACCGTCTCGATCTGTTGCGAAGAACGGTCGGTGTCCTGCTCGGTGTCCTGGTCCGGGGATCCTCGGCGTTCCTCGAACCGCTTCGGCACCCACCAGTTGGCGTTGCCCAAGAGGTACATGGTGGACGGAACCAGCACCATGCGCACGATGGTGGCGTCGATGAGTACGGCGACGGCCATGCCGACGCCCATCATCTTCACGGTGACGTCGGGGTCCAGTGCGAACCCGGCGAAAACTGCCACCATGATGGCCGCTGCGCTGGTGATGACTCGACCTGTCGACGACAAGCCTTCGACCACGCTGCCGCGCGGGTCGCGGGTGAAAAGCCAGCGTTCCCGAACCCGTGACAGTAGGAACACCTCGTAGTCCATGGACAAGCCGAACAGTATGGTGAACATGAGGATCGGCACCCAACTGGACACCGGAGTGGCATGGGGTAGACCGAGAAGCTCTGCGCCCCATCCCCATTGGAAGATCGCTACCATGGCGCCGTAAGCGGCCGTCACGGAGATCAGATTCATCGCGGCCGCCTTCAGTGCCACCACAGGCGCCCGGAACACGACCGTCAGCAACACCACGGACAAGGTGACGACGAATGCGATCACCAACCACAACCGGTCTGCCAGGCGCCCCGAGATGTCGGAGAACATCGCCGTGAGTCCGGTGATGTGCACTCCGTTGCCAACCTCGCCTCGTAGCCGGACCAAGAGTTCCTCGGTGCGAGGGTCGCTCGGGGCAGTGGTGGGTTGCACCTTCAGGATTGCTGCGGTGCCTTCGGGGTTGGTGATTGCGGGTGCAACGGCTGCCACTCCTGGATCGGCTGCGAGCGTGCTCGCCAGCGCGGGAAGTTCGCTGGCCGGGAGCGTTTCCAGGTCGACAGCCACCATGAGGGGTGCGTTGGCGCCGGGCCCGAATTCTTCCGAAATTGTGTCGAAGGCCTGACGGGCGGTGTTCGAGGTGGGGTAGCTCCCGGCGTCCTGGGGCCACGTTCGCAGGTCCAGTACCGGTGCGGCGAGCACGAGGAGCAGTCCGAGTGCGGTGGCCGCCCACAACCACGGATGCCGCGACACGCGCATGGCCCAGCGCCGGGTGGCACTCGGGCCGGCCTTCTCGGGGCGTCGGCGACGTCCGAGCACACGCCGGCCGGCCAGCCCGCACAGTGCCGGAACCAGCGTCACCGACGTGAGCATCACGATGCCGACCATCGCGAAGGTTGCGTATCCGAACGACTCGTACATCGGCAGGCCCGCCAGCCGTAACCCGAGCAAAGACACGAGAACTGTGGTGCCGGCGAAGATGACACTGACTCCGGCCGTCGCATTCGCTGTTGCCACGGCGTCGGGCACGGATTTTCCGTCCCGCAGGCCTTCGGCATAGCGGGTCACGAGCAGCAGCGCATAGTCGATACCCACGCCGATTCCCACCATCGTCGCGATGGTCGGTGCAATCGTGCTGATCGTGGTGAAGGCGGCTATGAGCATGATCGAGCCGGAGCCGATACCCACGCCGACGAGCGCAACGGCGATCGGAAGCCCCGCCGCGATCACCGATCCGAATGCGAATACCAAGATGACGAGTGCGAGAACGATTCCCACAGCTTCGGCCGTACCGGACGGCTTCGAGATGTTCTCGGGGATCTGACCACCCAAGGCCACGTCGAGCCCGCTGTCGGCCGTGGGAGCGGTCGCCTCCATCAGGGCGTCGACTCCCTCGCTTCCCTTGAAATCGGTGACGGGAATGTCGTACCCGACGCTGATCAGCGCTGTGTCGCCGTCTGTGGACATTCGGGGAGGCGATACGAAGCCTACGCCCGGCAACTCCGTGAGCCTGGTGTTCAGGTCTGCGAGTGCTTCCGGTGCGACGGTGCCGGTGTCGGAACGCACCACGACGCGTGCGTCGGCACCGGCGAGCTCCGGGAAGTGTTCGGAGAGCATGTCGATACCGTCCTGGGCGGGAAGTCCCGGAACGTTGTAGTCGTCATGGGTCTCACCTCCAAATGTGAGTGCAGCGCCGAGGACGACGACGAGCAACGCCATCCAGCCCCCGATAGTTCGCCAGGGGTGGGTCGCCGCACCGAAACCAAGCCGGTGGAGAAGGGAACTCATGGTGAGCCTTTCGCGTGCCGTGTGATTCGCGTCTACGGTGCTCGACGGCTCTAGTGATCCACTTGGAGTCGGGTTGCGGCCCGCTTTACCGGCGATCCCGAACTGCGGCGATCCACTCTGTGCACCCGCAGCGTTCGGCCACCGTCAGGGCCTTTCCGTAGTGCGCCGCCGCCTGATCGGTAGCGCCCAGCAGGTGGGCGAGATCACCGAGAATCGTGTCGGCAGGGCCGATGCTGAACCCGCCGCAGTCCGCGCCGGCCACTCGGCCGGAGTACGGAAGCAGGTCGCGATAGGCCGCAGCGGCTTCCGCCTCCTCAGCGAGTGTGCAGATGACGATTCCCCGGATCCCGGTCAGTAACGAGTGGAAGAAGTCTCTGCGGACCGGACGTAGCACCGAGCGAGCGGCCCGGGCCTCACTCTCTCGTCCAGTGGCATGCAGGATGAGTGCGAGCAGGTCGGCTACGACGTCGGGTGCGTCGCTGTCGACCTCGCGGATGAGGGGCTCGAGTTCGGCCAGCCGACCCTGAGTGAGACGCACAGTGAACAATCCCAACGCCAGGACGTTGTCCGCGTCCAACCCGGCACGCTCGAGCTTGCCGTGAGCGGTTCGGTAGTGCATCTCCGCCGACCCGAGGTCGCCGGTCATGTGCGCGAGCAGTGCGTGCGTGATAGCGCCCGTTCCCTGTGCTTGTCGCCACCCGTACCGGTACGCGAGAGCCAGCCACGAGTCCAGGTGTGTGCGAGCCGTCTCGGTGTCACCGATCCCCGCCGCGTCGTTTGCCTTCACCGAGTGCCCCAACATGGCGAAGACAGGTGCGTCGCAGCGATTACCGACCTCGATCAGTTCGTCGCCGACGTTCCGGCCGGTGATCGGCGACATACGTAATCCCGCGGAATAGAGCGCATTCGACGCCAATCCGATCAGCCGCGCATCGCCGGTGCGCCGAGCCAGCACCTCAGCCTCGCGGGCTGCGGCGCCGCAGCGGTCGGAATCTTCACCGATCACTTCTTCGACCAGGGCGGTCAGTAACCGGCAGCGCTCGGCGCCGTCGAGGTCCGGGATGCGCAGCAATGACTCGATCTGCTCGACGACTTCGGTGTCCAGGGCACCGTAGCGACGGTTCAGCCACGGCGTAGGCGTGTCGGAGAACGTGAGGGTGTCGATCATCAACAGGGGGTCCCCGGCGGTGCGGGCGATCTGCAGGCCCCGATCGCGGGTGAGCATCGCGTCCCGGCCGAATCCGGCCGCCAACTGAGTCCGCCCGATCCGGTTGTAGAGGTCGACCCATTCCTCGGCGCCGGCCCGGTCGTCTGCCGGCAGTACGCCCGCGGCGGCCTCTGCGTTGCGCAGGAACCCGATTGCGCCGTCGTGTGCATAACGGGATACGGCCTGGTCCGCAGCGGCAAGGTTGTAACCGATGGCGCGGCGGGCGGTCGTGGTGGACAACGCTTCGGCGAAGTGGTGTGCCAACGCTGCGTAGTCGTGTGGCCGAAGGCGTTCGAGCGCTTCGCCGACCCGAGCGTGCCAGCGACTACGGCGTAACCGCGTCAGATCCGAGTACAGGGTGTCCCGGACGATCGCGTGCGCGAAACGCACAGTGCCCACCGAGGGTTCGTCGAGGAGTCCTGCTGCGACTCCGAGTTCCAACGCGTCGAACACACTCTCCGGATCGTCCTCCGCTGCACTCGTCAGTACCTCGACCTCGACTTCACGGCCCACCACCGACGCCAGCTGCAGTATCGACACGACGGTTTCGGGAAGACGAGCCAAACGTCTGCGCAGGACGTCGCGAACACCTTCGGGAACATCGGAGAGTGCCACGAGTGCGCCTTCGCTGGCGAGAAGCCGGGCACTTTCGCGCAGATAGAAGGGGTTACCGCCGGTCCGCTCCGCGAGCGCATCGAGAACGGTCTGATCAGGATCGGTGCCGGACACTCGGCGTACCAGTGCGGCGGAGTCGGAGGCGTCCAGGCCGGATAGGCGTATCCGGGTCGGGTGCAGTTCGGCCAGGTCGGCGAGGGCGTCGTCCAACGGGGCCGATTGGACTGGGCGATAGGCGATGACGATCACGAGATGCTTGCACTCGGCGGCCACGCGACCGATCAGAGCCGCGGTCTCACGGTCTGCCCGGTGCACGTCGTCCACGATCAGCGCGAGCGGACCACGTATGCTCACGTCGTCGAGATAGTCGACCACGGCTCGATGGAGTGCGAATCGCCCGACTTCGGCATCGAGCCCCAGCTCGCTCGGGTTCTGCTCGTCGAACTCGCTGGACTCGGTCTGTGCTGAATCGGACAAGGGAGACAGGGCTCTCGACAATGCTCCGGGGTCCGAATGGCGACGCAACGAACGCAGTATCTCTACCCACGCCCAGGCTGGAGGTGCCCCGTCCACTTCCGGGCAACGTCCCACGGCCACCGTCCAATTCGACGCGGTTAGTTCTCGGGCAAGTTGCTGCATCAGCGCGGACTTTCCCGAACCTGCGTCGCCGACAACGGTGACGATCTGTGTCGAATCCGGTTGTGCGGCGTATCGGAGAGCATCCATCTCGGATTCACGGCCGAGAAATCTCGGATCGGTCGATCCCGCCTCTCGCGCCGCTGACGTTCCGGTGAGGATGTGCTGTTCCAGCCGGTCGAACGAGGGCCCCGGGTCCAATCCGAGGTCATCGACGAATCGCCTGCGAGCGGTTCGCAACGCAGCCAGGGCATCGGCGGTTCGACCGGAGCGGTGCAGCCCGGTCGCGAGCACCTTCCATCCTTCCTCGCGAAGCGGCTGTTCTCGGGTGAGGCGTTGCGCCTCGATCACGGCGGTCACGAGGTCGCCGGACCCCAGCGCGGCAGCCGCGAACTGCTCTCGTGCAGCCGAGTGCACCTCGTCCAATCGAGCCACCTCCGGCGCTGCCCACAGTCTGTCCGCGAACTCGGCATACGCAGGCCCGCGCCACAGATCAAGAGCTGACTGCCACAGAGCAAGGGCAGAGTCGGGCGTTCTCGCGTCCGCGGGCGGGCGGGACCGCACGTGGGACTCGAATTCCCAGGCGTCGACGTCGTGCTCGGCAAGGGTCAGCGCGTAACCAGGCGGTCGGCTGACGATTACCGCCGACGGCGCTCGTGGCGGGCGGTCCGGTTCGGTTGCTCGGCGAAGGTTGGACACGTACGCATGGAGTGTCCCGACTGCGCGAGTAGGTGGGCTTCCGTCCCATATGTCCTCGACGAGACGGTCGACGGGCACCACTTCACCACGGGCCACGAGCAATCGTGCGAGAACAGCACGTTGCCGGGGCCCGCCCAGGTCGATAGGCCCCCTTGCCCCCACGGCTTCGAGCGTGCCGAGCACGCGAATCCGAACCACCGTTCGATCGTAGTGGCCGCAATCCTTTCAGCACGCGCGCCTTGCCCCGGAGCCGATCGAGGAAGTTCGGGGGGAGTGCGTTCCTGATCCATCAGTTCGTTCTCGGCCTGCGGACCGTTGGCTTTCCGGATGCAGCGTCCGATTCGCCCACACGATCGCTGCCGGATACAGGGCTTCGATCTCGTGGACGCTTTCGCGGCCGTCGTATTCCGGTCAAGTAGACAGATTTCGAGGTCCGCGCTCGACATTGGCCTATCAACTTGTCTGTTCGTACGGGCTACGTCGGTCATGCGCTCCGGTTACTGTGGTTTCATGCGGCGACTATTCATGCTCGTGGCAACATTCATCTCGGCGGGGCTCCTTCTGATCGCATCACCTGGCATGGTCATGGCGGCACCGGCGGTGGGCACTGTTGTCGAGTCGTCCGAACTGCCGCGCGAATTGTGGCTGGACGGCACGGGGGAAGCACACCGAATGACCTATCTGACGACCGATCGGCGGGGCATCACCCGGTCCACAGGTGTCGTCTACGTCCCACCAGGTCAGCCCCCGGAGGGAGGGTGGCCGGTGATCGCCTGGGCCCACGGCACTGTTGGTGATTCCGACTTCGATGCGCCGTCCGTCAAGGGAGAGGACGTGCGCACCCGCGACTACGTCGCGAACTGGCTGGGGCGCGGGTACGCGGTGGCGGCAACCGATTACGTGGGGTTGGGAACCCCAGGCGTCCCGCCGTACCTGGACGGTCGGACTGCTGCGCACGCCGTGATCGACTCGGTGCGGGCCGCCCGCGAGATCGAGCCGAGTTTGTCGTCGCGGTGGGTCGTGGTCGGGCTGTCGCAGGGCGGACACGCTGCCGTGTTCACTGCGCAGATGGCGACCGAATATGCCCCCGAACTGGACTATCTCGGAGCAGTAGCGACCGGTGTGCCGTCCAACATCGAGACCCTCGCACCGTTCGCGGGTCCACTGTTTCCGCCGGCGATCTTGTCCGGTCTCACCAACTTCATGACGTTCGTGATTGCCGGGATGCGTGATGTGTACCCCGAACTGGACATCGACAGCTATCTGACTCCGCTGGGCCGTTCGTTGGTCGATGCGGCCCCCAAGCTTCCCTACGCGGAATTCAAGAAGCTCACCGAAGGTGTGTCGGTGGCGCAGATGCTGTCCCGTTCACTCAACGAACCGGATCTGCAGGCCGCCATTCGTGACTACTTGGCGGTGCCCGTGTCCGGATTCGACAGGCCACTGTTCATCGCGCAGGGCATCGCCGACCGGGTGGTGCCGTTCCCGTTGACACTGAAGCTGGTCCACGACATGCGTGCTGCCGGATCGACGCCCGAATTCCGGATGTATCCGGGCGAGCACATCCCGAGCATGTTCAATGCAGAAGCCGATCAAGTGGCGTTCGTCGACGAACTGTTCGAAGGGAACAGTGCGCCGACAGTGCCCGGGTCCAGCTCTCTCTTCCCTTCGGGCTCCTAGTCGAGGCCTAGATGTCGGGTCAGCTCGTGTGCGGCCGCCCGGCCGGCACGGTTGGCACCGACGGTCGATGCGGAGGGGCCGTAGCCGACGAGGTGAATTCTCGGATCGGATGCGACCTGGGTGGCGAGCCGTCCGGTCATCGTGATGCCACCGCCGGGCCCCCGCAGACGCAAGGGTGCCAAGTGATCCAGCGAGCTGCGAAATCCCGTGCACCACAGGATGACGTCGACGGCACGGGTGGTGCCGTCCGGCCAACGAACACCTTCCGGGACGATTTCGTCGAACATACGGAGACGGTTCATCACGCCACGTTCGCGGGCCGCGCGGATCGCGGGTGTCAGTGGCAGTCCCGTCACCGAAACGACAGATCCCGGCGGAAGTCCCTTGCGTACCCGATCTTCGACGACGGCGACTGCGGCGCGGCCTCGTTCCGGGGTGAACGGCTCGTCACTGAACACCGGCTCGCGTCGCGTGACCCACGTGGTCTCGGTGACCTGTGAGATTTCGTCCAGGAGTTGAATCGCGGAGATGCCGCCGCCGACGACGAGGACGTGCTTTCCCTCGAACTCGGCGGCGGTGCGGTAGTCCTTGGTGTGCAGTTGTCGGCCGGAGAATGTTTCTGCCCCGCGAACATAGGGGAAGAACGGCCGTTCCCACGTACCGGTGGCGTTGACGAGGCCGCGTGCGTAGTAGTCGCCGTGATCGGTTTCGATGCGTAGTCGCTCCCCGCGATCGCAGACGATGCGGGTGTGCACGGGTCGGCGGATCGGCAGATCGAACTTCTCTTCGTAGGTGGCGTAATAGTGCGGCACGGCGTCGGATGCGCGAACCGACAGATCGTCGTCGATACGATTACCGTCGATGGTGTCGGCGAAACCGAGGCCGGGCAGGTCGTGAACGCCGTTGACCGTGGTGAGGGTGAGTGACGGCCAGCGGAACTGCCACGCGCCTCCGGGGGTGGGGGCGTGGTCGAGCACGACGAAGCCGCTGTCGTGTCCGGCCTCCGAGTCGTGACGCGCCACAGATCGCCGCAGATGGTAGGCGGTCGACAGCCCGGCCTGACCTGCACCTATTACCACTATTGCGACGTCGGTAACCATGTATGTCATAACCTCCAATTGCATAATCTCCCACCGGACGACAATTTCCACCAACCAGAAGGTGAGCGGACATGATCGGCACGAGTCGCGACGGTGACGTGTGCACTCTCGAACTGCAGCGTTCCGATCGAAGGAACGCCCTCAACGCCGACATGTGTGTCGCACTGCGCGAGGCGGTGACGGCCGCAGCAGCAGATGCGGCGAGGGTGATCGTGCTCACCGGTGAGGGGTCGTCGTTCTGTGCGGGCGCAGATCTGTCGGGTGGTGTGTATGCCGACGGATTCACGGACACGCTTCTCGACATGCTGCACACGATCGACTCGGTGCCGATTCCCGTCATCGCCGCGGTGAACGGGCCGGCGATCGGCGCGGGCAGTCAGCTGGCGCTGGCGGCGGACCTGCGGGTGGTTGCCCCCGAAGCCCGCTTCGCCATACCCGCAGCGAAGATCGGCATCTCCGTCGACCGCTGGACGGCGCACCGGTTGACGCTGTTCGTCGGTGGCGGCCCGGCCCGCGCGATGCTCCTCGGGGCGGAGGACATGCAGGCAGACGAGGCATACGCCCGGGGGCTCGCGAACAAGCTCGGTGACCTGTCGGTGGCCCAGGAATGGGCACAGAAGATTGCCGCACTCGCCCCACTGTCGCTCCAGCATCTCAAGCTGGCGCTCAACGACGACGGCACCCGCGACGATGCGCCCGAGGACCAGATCGAGGCACTGCACGCGGCATGGAACAGCGAGGACGCGAAGGAAGCTCGCGTGGCGCGTCAGGAGAAGCGCCCACCCGTGTTTCGCGGAAGATGACGCGCGAACTTTTTTCATTACAGTCGTGTACATAGCCAGTGCTGACGTGAAGGTGAAGCTGTGAAGGTGAAGAGTGCTCTGACGGCCGCTGCCGTGGCCGGTGTCGCAGGTTGGGTGGCCTGGGCGTCGTGGGGGATACCGGGCCAGATCGGTGCGTCCAGTTCGAAGGTGAGTCCATACGCGGGTGCCTCACCGCGGTATCGGGGCCGAAGGTTTCACAACACCGACCCGTCCTCGGATGCGCCCACCCCGAGTGGAGGACTGTTACGGGACGCCCTCACCCGCCGCTGGGCCGGGCGTCCGGCCGGGCAGGTGCCGCTGGTGGCGTCGGTAGCACCTGATGTGGCCGCAGATGTGGCGGTGACCTGGTACGGACATTCGAGCGTCCTCGTCGAGGTGGACGGATACCGGGTGCTCGCCGATCCGGTGTGGAGCGAGAGGGTGTCCCCGTCTGCGGTCGTCGGACCCGCTCGATTGCACCCCGCGCCGATCGCGCTCGAGGATCTGCCCCATGTCGACGCGGTCGTGATTTCGCACGATCACTACGATCACCTCGACAAGGCGACGGTGCACGATCTCGTCCGAACGCAGAAGGCTCCGTTCGTGGTTCCTTTGGGAATCGGCGCGCACCTACGGATGTGGGGTGTGCCCGAGGACCGCATCGTCGAACTCGATTGGGACGAGTCGACCACATTGGGGGGCCTCACCCTCACCTGTACCGAGGCGCGGCATTTCTCGGGCCGAGGTTTCGAGCGCAACACCACTCAGTGGGCGTCGTGGGTGCTTGCGGGCCCCGTCCGGAGAGTGTTCTTCGGTGGCGACAGCGGCTACACGCCGCGATTCGCCGACGTCGGCCGCCGGTACGGACCGTTCGACATGACGTTGCTGCCCGTCGGAGCGTACGACGAACGGTGGTCGGACATTCACATGAACCCGGAGGAGGCCGTGCAGACACATGCGGACCTCGAACTGGGCAACGGGACTCTCGGGGTGTTGGTGCCCATCCATTGGGCAACGTTCAACCTGGCCTTCCATCCCTGGTCGGAGCCGGTGGACAGGCTGATCGAGGCTGCGGACGAAGCCGGTACCACGGTGGCTGTGCCGAGACCTGGGCAGCGGATCGACGGTCTCGATCCGGCACATCCGTCGCCGTGGTGGATGCGACTGGCGTGATGCCCAGCTCAGGGTGCTGATCGAAGTGTGGATAACGCGTACGGCTTGATCGGAGTGGTAGCGCCGGTATCGCGAAGATGTTTGACTGGGGCCAGCGTGGGACGACCATCCCACGAGACGTCATGTGTACGCACTGAAGAGGGAGAATGCGATGAGCTTCATGGACACAGTGAAGGGCCTGGTCGGAAAAGGTCGGGAAGCCGCTTCCAAGAACTCCGAAAAAGTGCACGGCGTCGTCGACAAGGCGGCAGCGACGGTCGACGAGAAGACCGGCGGAAAGTACAAAAGCCACATAGACAAGGCCGCCGATGCAGCGAAGAACTACGTCAAGCCGCAGGACGAGCCGGGCGGACAGCCCCCGCAGGGCGGCCAGCCGCCGCAGCCCCCGAAGCCCCCGCAGGGCTGATTCCCTCCCACTTACCCGACCGATGTCACACGGGTTCAGTTCGGCTGAACCCGTGTGACATCGGTCTTTCGGGTTGACGAAGTGGATGAAAGGATCCACCGGTGAATCGCGATCGAACAGGACGGAACGCGTCCCTGCCTGCCCGTGTGAACGCGGCCGCGATAATGGCAGGGGTTCTGTTGACCGGAGCCGTGTCGTGCGGGTCGGACACCTCCGAGACGGACACTTCCGAGATCGCGGGCGCACCATCGTCTACGACGTCGACGTCCGCGCAGTCGCTCGCTCCCGCTCCGGTCGGCGACGAGCGCGGCGCGGTGCTGAGGCAGGCACCGTTTCCGGGGGTCACCGGGGAGATCGAGGAAACGGGGGCGACCGTCACGACGGTGACCTACCGGTCCACTTCGGGGATCGAGAAGTCCGGAACCGAGGTGGTGGGCACGATCTTCACGCCCGCCGGCCGGGCACCCGCCGGCGGATGGCCTGTGGTGACCGTGGGGCACGGGACCACCGGCGTCACCGACGAGTGTGCCCCGTCTTCGTCACCCACGTTGTTGGGAACGGCGGATGTCGTCGGTCAACTCCTGGAGCGCGGATTCGTGGTGGCCGTATCCGATTACGAGGGGTTGGGTACCGACGGCCCGCACCCGTACCTCGAGCCGACGACCGCGGCCTACAACCTGATCGATGCCGTGCGGGCTGCCCGAAATGTCGTTCCTGCCGCCTCCACACGGTGGGCGGCGCTCGGAGTGTCTCAGGGCGGGCAGGCGTCGTGGTCGGCCGCTGAACATGCCGACGATTACGGCGACGGTCTCGAGTTCGTGGGATCGGCGAATCTGTCGCCGGCCGCTGATCTGACCGGGATCGTGGACGGTGACGTCGCCGACGAGATGACGTTGCCGCAGAAGATGTTTCTGCCGTACCTGCTCGAAGGTCTGCAGCTGCTGCACCCCGAGATGGACCCGTCCGACTATCTGCGGGGTGCTCTCGCCGAGAACCCGGACACGGCGCTCTCGTGCGTGGGTGCGATGCTCACCGAGAAGTGGAACGTGGCTACCCGGATGCGCCCAGAAGACACGGTCCCCCGAACTCCCGCTGACGCCCTGCGGATGCGGAAATGGCTCGAGGACATCGCATTGCCGCAGGACAAGGCTGCCGGACCGCAATTGGTGGTGGTCGGTGCCGGCGACAACCTGATCTTCCCGGAGTGGACGGAACAGGCGGTCGAACAGGCGTGCGCGAACGGTGACGTGATTGCGTTTCGTACCAGGACCGGTGAGGGACACGCTGATGCGCGCGCGATTCCCGGCGCAGTGCAGTGGGTGGCCGACCGCTTCGCCGGAGTGCCCCCGGAGAACACCTGTCAGGAAGGAAGCGGGTCGTGACCGAATCGCCATTACAGCGCCTCCGCGCGTTGTGCCTGTCATTACCCGAGGCAACCGAACGCGTCAGCCATGGTGAGCCCGCGTGGTTCGTCCGCAGGTCCCCGCTGTTCGTCACGTTCGCGGACCGGCATCACGACGACCGGCTCGCCTTCTGGGCAGCGGCACCGGCAGGCGCCCAGACAGACTGGGTCGCCCGGGACCCGGAACGGTTCTTCGTGCCGCCCTATGTGGGCGGGCGAGGGTGGATAGGTGTGTACCTCGACACCACCAGAACCGATTGGGATGACATCGCCGATATCGTGGACGACGCATTTCGGACCGTGGCACCCCGGGCCCTGGTGGCTCGAATGGACTCCATGTGACGGTCACGGTGGTGGTGCTGCTCGTGGTCCTTGTGGTGGTGCCGACCACGATCGCGGTGATCGTATGGATGCGTACCCGACGCGAGTTCACCACCCCGCACGAGCGTGCGGTACACGACACCCTGCACACGGCTTCGTCCGCCGCACGTTCACTGCGCAGGGGGCTGGACGCAGCATCCGCGGGAGAGGCGGCGCCGCACCTGCGCGCACTGACCGCGGCCCAGGCGGTCGGTATCGCCGACGCAGACGGCGCAGTGCTCGCGTGGAACGGTCCACATGAATCGATGGCCGCGGTGTTCGGTGTGGAGGCCGTGCGCGCGGCGATGGACGGGCGCCGCAAGCTCGTCGCACACGTGGACGACACCGACAGTGCCGGCGTCGCCACCCGTTGGTCATTGATCGTGCAACCGTTGTGGATCGAGGACACCGGCGTTGCGGGAGTTCTCGGTGTGCTGAGTGCGGATGAGCCGACGCCGGGGATGCTCAGCGTGGTGACCGAGGTCGCGAGCTATGCGTGCAGCCAGATCGAGTTGGCCGACCTCGATGCGTCGCGGGCCCGGCTGGACCGGGCGGAGGTGCGTGCGCTGCGCGCCCAGATCAGCCCGCACTTCATCTACAACGCGCTGGGTACCATCGCGTCGTTCGTGCGTACCGATCCCGAGCAGGCCAGGGAACTGGTGCTCGAGTTCGCCGACTTCACCCGGTACTCGTTCCGCACGACGAGTGAATACACGCAACTGGCGGAGGAACTGCGCAACATCGACCGGTACCTCACCCTCGAGCGCGCCCGGTTCGGCAGCGGGCTCCAGGTGACGTTGCAGGTGGCACCGGAGGTGCTCAACGTGGTGTTGCCGTTTCTGGCCCTGCAGCCACTCGTCGAGAACGCGGTGCGACACGGCATCGCCGCGAAACCGGAAGGCGGAACCGTCACCATCGTGGCGGAGGACGAGGGAACCGATTGCATCATCAGCGTCGAGGACGACGGAGTCGGCATGGACGCCCAATTGTTGAGGTCGGGGGCATTGGATGCCGAGGCCGACGACGGCGCTGGCACGACGGAATCGGCCCACGTGGGCCTGTCCAACGTCGACGACCGGCTCCGGGCCGCATTCGGTAACGACTACGGGCTGGTCGTCGAAACCGCGCCCGGAGCGGGGACGAAAGTCAGCATGCGAATCCCCAAGTTTCGTCCGGGTATCCGCCCGGGTTCGTGAGCCGCGTCACGCGCGAGCGGGCGGCATGGCACCATGAGTTCGTCGTGAGTGAGGTCGAGCAGTGAACGAAGAAGAACATCAGTGAACGAAGCAGAGCCGGGGTCGTGTGTGGACCGTCTGACAGTGCTCGCAGTCGACGACGAGAAGCCGGCCCTCGACGAGTTGGTGTTTCTACTCGACCGCCAGTTCGCCGTCGATCAGGTTCACGCCGCCGCCGACGCCACCACCGCATTGCGGGTACTGCGTGACGGTGGTGTGGATGCGGTGTTTCTGGACATCAACATGCCCGGTCTCGACGGCCTCGAGCTCGCTGGAATCCTCGCGAACTTCGCGGCACCGCCGGAAGTTGTGTTCGTGACCGCGCACGACGATCGTGCCGTCGCCGCCTTCGATCTCGGTGCCGCCGACTACCTCCTCAAGCCCCTGCGGGAGGAGCGTTTGGCGGAGGCCGTGCGTAGGGTCCGCGATCGCCTTCGCGACTCGCTGCGCGGCCAGGGCCGGCGTGCGGGCCCCCGATCCGGTCCCGACGATGTGATTCCCGTCGAACTCGGGGGCGTCACGACCCTTGTCCCGAGGTCGTCGATCGAGTGGGTGGAAGCCGACGGGGACTACACGCGTATGCACACCGCCACCGGATCGCACCTGGTCCGCGTGCCGATGTCGGTCTTGGAGGCCCGTTGGGCGGACGCCGGCTTCCTGCGGGTGCATCGCTCGTACCTGGTGGCGTTGCCGTTGGTCACGGGGATCAAAACGGTGGGTACCGGCCTGATGGTGTGTCTGCGTTCGCACGGTGACGATCCGCCTACGGAACTCCCGGTCAGCCGCCGCCACACTCGGGAGTTGAAGGATCGGCTGGTGCGGGCGCCCAAGCAGTCGTGGTCGCCCAAGCAGTCGCGGTCACAATGAGTTCGCCGGCGGGTTCACCGAAACGTGAGCGCGTGGTGCTCGCGCAGCGACAGGGTGCGCGCCGGGTGCGAACCCGGGTCGAGGTGCAGGAGCAGACGTCGGTCGGTGACGTGATGATTCGTGGCCTGGTGCGTGCACAGTTGGGCTTGGCGTTGCGGCTGGCAGTGGTCGCCGCAGGGCTGCTGTGCGCGATTCCGCTGGTCTTTCATCTGGTGCCGGGGGTGTCTTCGGTGTCGGTGTGGGGGATTCGGTTGCCATGGCTGATCCTCGGAGCACTCGTCTACCCGCTGTTGCTGGGGGTCGGCTGGATCTATGTCCGTGGGGCCGAACGCAACGAGCAGGAGTTCGTCGACCTGGTGGACGACTGAGGCCGGCGTATGGATACGCAGTCGTTGCCGGTTCTCACCGTGGTCGCCGTCTTGGTCGCCTCGGTCGCCACGGTGGCCATCGGGGCCTACGGGGTCCGGTTGTCGCGCACCACCTCCGACTTCCTGGTCGCCTCCCGCAGTGTGGGGCCACGCTGGAATGCGGCGGCCATCTCGGGTGAGTATCTCTCCGCTGCTTCCTTTCTCGGAGTTGCAGGTCTCATCGCGAAGTACGGCCCGGACGCGCTGTGGTATCCCATCGGGTTCACCGCCGGTTACCTGGGTTTGTTGTTGTTCGTGGCGGCACCGTTGCGGCGATCCGGCGCCTACACGGTGCCGGACTTCGCGCAGTTCCGGTTGGGTTCGCGGCGGCTACGGAAGTTGGCGATGATCGTGGTCGCCATCATCTGTGCGCTCTATCTGATACCTCAGTTCCAAGGTGCGGGCCTGACGTTGAACATCCTTCTGGGTGTACCGAGTTGGGTGGGAGCGGCGGCGGTCGGCGCCATCGTGATCGCCAACGTCGGCGGCGGGGGGATGCGGTCGATCACCTTCGTGCAGGCGTTCCAGTACTGGCTCAAACTGACTGCCGTCGCGATTCCCGCGGTGGCATTGATCATGCATTTCGCCGCGGCGGACGATGCAATCGCGACGCCCGCTCCACCCACGGTATCCGAGCGCACCACCGTCGATATCAACACCGACGTCATCGTTCAGGTGTCGGAGCCGGTGGCCGTGGCAGGGCAGCGGTTGGAGCCTGGGCGGCACGAGTTGTCTGCGGGTACGACGTTGGTGCTCGAGCCGGGGGCCGCCGTGCCCGTGGTTGCGGGTGCCCCGGCAGACAACTCCCACTGGCTTGCCCCCGGGTCGGGATTCGGCGGTCGGCACCCGATGTATCAGGTGTATTCCCTGATTCTTGCGACGTTCCTGGGCACGATGGGGTTGCCGCATGTGCTGGTGCGCTTCTACACGAACCCGAACGGGCGGGCTGCCCGTTTGACGTCGTTGGCGGTCGTCGGTCTGCTGTCGGTCTTCTACCTGTTCCCGACATTGCTGGGGGTGTTCGCTCGCCTCTACGTCCCGCAACTGCTCATCACAGGGACGTCGGATGCGGCTGTGCTGCTCTTGCCCGGTTCTGTGTTCTCGGGGTGGGGAGGGCAATTGCTGGCCGCCGTCGTCGCGTCCGGGGCGATCGCCGCTTTCCTCTCGACCTCGTCCGGCCTTCTGGTCAGCATTGCCGGGGTATTGAGCACGGACGTGCTGCGTGGACGGGTGCGCGATTTTCGGGTGGCAGCAGTGCTTGGTGGCGTCGGACCCGTTGTGCTGTCCGTGGGGTTGGTTTCGCTGGACCTGTCGCGCACCGTCGGGTTGGTGTTCGCGGTTGCCGCTTCCACGTTGTGCCCACTATTGGTATTGGGAATCTGGTGGCGCGGTCTCACGGCGCCGGGGGCCGCGGCAGGTCTGCTTGCCGGTGGGGCGGTATCGGGCTCGGCGGCGATGGTGGCGGTACTGGGCGGATTCACCGACGACGTGTGGGGTGGTTGGCCGGCAGCGGTGGTCGCCTATCCGGCGGCAGTCAGCGTGCCGTTGTCCTTCGTGGTGATGATTGTGGTCAGCAAGGCGACGAAGGATCGGATACCTGCCGACATCGCCCGCGTCTTCACCCGGATGCACGCGCCCGAGCGGCTGGGAATGGGCGCAGATCGGGCGCCGTGACGTGTACACCCGCACTCGACCGCTCGTCGGGTGTGGGCGACCGCTCACCGCACACTCCGACGGCTCAACGTGTGACGGGCGACACCCACTACATATGTGATGTGCATCTCATTACGTTTGCGGTGTTCCACTTCCGTACACGAGGAGTTTGTAGTGACCGCAACCGATTTGGGCGAGGACATACCCGGCCGCCCGTCCACACCCGATGCTCGAGCGTTCGTGGACATGCAGGCCGGTCCCGAGTTTCAGGAACTGAGAAGCCGCCTGCGCCGGTTCGTGTTCCCGATGACCGGATTCTTCCTGACCTGGTATTTCACCTACGTGCTGCTGGCCACCTATGCACATGACTTCATGGCGACCAAGGTGTTCGGCAACATCAATGTCGGTCTGATCCTCGGACTGGGCCAGTTCGTCACGACGTTCGCGATCACCGCGATCTATGTCCGGTTCGCGAACCGTGAACTCGACCCGCGCTCGTCGGCGATCCGTGAAGAACTGGAAGGAACGGCCAAGTGACCAGCATGCTCGCAGCCGGCAGCGATGTCGGAAACCCGCTCTTCAACATCGCCATCTTCGTGGTCTTCGTGATCGGCACGATGACCTTGGTGATCCGAGCCAGCCGAACCACGAAGAAAGCCTCCGACTTCTACACGGGCGGCGGCCAGTTCTCCGGACCGCAGAACGGATTCGCGATCGCCGGAGACTACCTCTCGGCGGCATCGTTCCTGGGTATCGCAGGTGCCATCGCAGTGTACGGCTACGACGGATTCCTCTACTCGATCGGCTTCCTCGTCGCCTGGTTGGTCGCACTGCTGCTGGTGGCGGAGCTGTTGCGCAACACAGGACGCTTCACCATGGCCGACGTCCTGAGTTTCCGGCTGAAGCAGCGCCCCGTTCGTATGGCCGCAGCGCTGTCGACCCTCGTCGTGTCCTTGTTCTACCTCCTCGCTCAGATGGCCGGCGCGGGTGGTCTGGTCTCGTTGTTGCTCAATATCGACGGCACGGTCGGCCAGAGCATCGTAGTCGCCGTGGTCGGCATCCTGATGATCGTGTACGTGCTGGTCGGCGGCATGAAGGGGACCACTTATGTGCAGATGGTCAAGGCGGTACTGCTCGTAGCCGGCGCGGCGATCATGTTCGTCCTCGTCCTGCTGTCGGTGCGAGGAAACTTCTCGCAGCTCCTGGCCGACGCCCAGGCGATGGTCAGCAGCTCTGCGAACGAGACGGTGGCGCAGACGGACGTGCTCGCTCCGGGGGCGAAGTACGGCATCAGCGGTATGTCCAAGCTGGACTTCATTTCGCTCGGTATCGCTCTGGTACTCGGTACGGCAGGTCTGCCGCACGTTCTGATGCGGTTCTACACGGTTCCCACTGCCAAGGAAGCTCGTCGATCGGTGACGTGGGCGATTGGTCTGATCGGCGGGTTCTATCTGTTCACGCTGGTGCTCGGATACGGCGCAGCCAAGATGGTCGGACCCGACGTCATTCTCGCTGCCCCCGGTAGGGAGAATGCGGCAGCGCCGTTGTTGGCGTTCGAGCTCGGCGGGACGATCTTCCTCGCCATCATCTCGGCGGTGGCATTCGCGACCATTCTTGCGGTGGTGGCGGGCCTGGCGATCACCGCGTCGGCATCGTTTGCCCATGACATCTATGCGAGTGTCATCAAGCACGGAAACGCCTCCGAGGAAGACCAGGTTCGGGTTTCACGCGTCACTGTTGTGGTGATCGGTCTGGCATCGATCGTGCTGGGCATCCTGGCGATGGGCCAGAACATCGCCTTTCTGGTGGCGCTGGCGTTCGCAGTGGCCGCATCGGCCAACCTTCCGACGCTGCTGTATTCGCTGTTCTGGAAGGGTTTCAACACTACCGGCGCACTCTTCAGCATCTACGGAGGTCTCGTCAGCTGCCTCCTGCTGATCGTGTTCTCGCCGGCCGTTTCGGGGAAGGAGTCGTCGATGTTTCCCGGCGCCGATTTCTCGTTCTTTCCGCTGTCCAACCCGGGCATCGTGTCGATTCCGTTGGCTTTCGTCCTCGGCATCGTCGGTACCTACGTCGGGCGTCGGCGTCTCGAGGATCAGGCGAAGCAGGCCGAGATGGAAGTTCGGTCGCTCACCGGTGTCGGGGTCGAGAAGGTCGTCTCCCACTAGAGCGTCGGGTGTAGGGGCGTACCAGCTGTGCCGGTACGCCCCTACACCCTCGTGACCTGCTAATGTCCTCCCCGGACATAGTGCTTAGGTGAGGGTAACCATGCGTCGGAAACTTGTAGTCGCGCTCTGCGCGGTCGGCCTCGTTCTCTCGGGTGCAGGTACGGCACTCGCCCAGCCGCGGCCGGTGTTGCCGGATCCCGGCGGCGCCGCAATCGGTGTCACCGATCTGACCCTCGTCGACCACGACCGCCCCGATCCGTGGATGGCAGGGGCAGACCGCGAGATTCCGGTGACGATCACGTATCCGGCCTCCGACGTGAGCGGCCGTGAACTGTCCACCTACCTGCCGGACGCGGTGGCCTCCGGTCTCGGTATACCGACCCTGGCGGACCTTCGTACCAACGGCTACGCGGATGCGCCGGTGGCCTCGACCGGCGACCGGTCGCTCCCGGTCGTACTGTTTTCGCCGGGCTTCTACATACCGCGATCGTTCAACACCGTCCACGCCGAGGCTCTCGCAGCCCACGGCTACGTCGTGATCAGCATGGATCACACCGGCGACGCTCTGGCCACGGTCTTTCCCGACGGGCGAATCGTGACACCACGAATCCCGAACGCCTACTCGGACGCAGGGCTGCGTGGGGCAATCGATGCCCGTGTCGCGGATGCCCGGTTCGTCATGGACGTCGTCGACGACCTCGCGGCGAGCGGCGCCTCGGACGCGGTGTCACAACCGCTGCCGGACGGCCTGGCAGCTGCGGTCGATCCGTCCAGGATCGGAATGTTCGGACATTCGATGGGTGGGGCCACCACTGCCGAGGTACTCAGACTCGATCCACGGCTCGATGCCGGCGTCAACATGGACGGAGCGTTGTTCTACGGGAACGATGCGAGCCCTGCAGTGACGGAAGGAGTGGATCGTCCCCTGATGCACATCATCAGCTCGCTGCACGCGGAGAGTCAGTCGGGACGCGAGCGGTTCTGGAACCAGTACTTCGCCACACCTCGAGGGTGGAGCCGGGTGTACTCGGTCGAGAACACCGGGCACGGCAGCTTCACCGACGGCGAGCACTTCTTGCCCCAGAGCGTTCCGGATCTGCCGTTCTTCGAAATCCCCGGCGGACTCAGCTTCGGCACGGCGCCTCGGCAGCAGGTGATCGACACCACGAACGGCTTGCTGGCCGACATGTTCGACCACTTCCTGAAAGGTGTGGGCGTGCCGCACTTGGAGAACGCCGGCGAGCGGTACTCGCTGGTCCACGAGGTGCGCTGACACCTCCCGACTCGCTTTCATGTTCGCCACCCCGAACCGCTACTCTGCACGGGTGGCGAAACTCACGGTGAAAGCAGACGTACCACTGTCCCCCGATCAGACGTGGGGGCATGCGTCCACACTTTCCGAATTCGACCGGTGGTTCGTGGTTCACGACGGTTGGCGTGGTGAAATGCCGGACGTACTCGCGACGGGCACCGAATTGCAGTCGGTCGTCACCGTCAAGGGCATGCGCAATCGCGTCAAGTGGACCATCAAGGAATACACCCCGCCGAAGCGTCTCGTTCTCAAAGGTGCCGGGAAGGGCGGCGTCAAGCTCGGACTGCACCTCGAGGTCAGGGAGAAAGGGTCGGGTTCCGAGGTGGTGTTCACCGTCGAGCTCGGTGGGGCTCCGCTGTTCGGTCCGATCGGATCGGGCGTGGCCAAGGCGCTCGAGGGCGACATCGAGAAGTCGCTGAAGACGTTCGCAGAGATCTACGCCTGACCTGGCGTGGATCCGAGCAATAGGGGAGGGTCATGTCCGGTCGTCACACGGAGCCAGAGTTCCGTTCGTCCACGAAGTTTCCGCCCGTAGCGAAGTACGGTGCACTCGCTGTCGTCGCCATACTGCTGGTCGGCGTGGCTGTGTTCGTGGTGTCGCGGATGGGCGGCGGATGCAAGGACCCGGCCGGGTACACCGTGGCAGCGGACCCGGCGATCGCAGACGCAGTACAGAAGGTCTCCGCCGATTCCGACCCCAGTGACCTGGGATGCTCCTCGTTCACCGTGACAGCGGTGGAGGCAACGGACGTCACCCCGAACGGACCGGACGCGCCGGATCTGTGGATCCCGGATTCGACGATGCTGGTGGGCGAGGGTTCCGCTGCCACGCTCGTGAGCGAGTCGGTCGCGTCGACCCCAACTGTTCTCGTGACCCCCGAGGGCGGGCCGGTAGCGGGTGAATCCTGGTTGAGTGTCCTCCGGATGCCCGGGTTGACGCTCGGTGCCCCGCAGACCGATGGTGCGGCCCTGGCACCCATCGCCGGTGCGACCGTCGAGACGGAGGTGAGCGCCGGCGACCCGGAGGAGGTGTCGGAAGCGCTCGTCAAGATCGCGCAACAATCCGCCGACTCCGAAACAGCGGATGCGGCCGAACAGCTGAACGCCGTGCGGGAAACCGGTGGTGCCACGATCGTCACGGAGCAGCAGTTCGCTGCCGACGGAGGCGACGGCCTCACCGCATCCGTTCCCGCAACCGGCAGTGTCTTCCTCGACTATCCGCTGGTGGCCACGGGTGCCGATCGACGCAGCGCGGCGGAGGAAGCCGGTACGGCGCTGGCAGCGGCGCTCACCTCACCGGTCGGCGAACAGGTTCTGTCCGCAGCAGGTTTCCGAACGGTGGACCGAAGTCCGCTGAGCAACCATCGAGGCGTCCGGCCCGTCGTCCAACTGCGCACACCGGAACCTGCCGTGGTCGCAGAACTCCGCAGCGATTACACCGCGCTCGTGAAACCGTCACGAACGCTGATCGTGGAAGACGTCTCCGGCTCCATGAGCTACAACGCCGCGGGCACGACGCGCATGGGCATGACGGTGCGGGCAAGCGTGGATGGCAGCAAGCTGTTTCCGGACGCTGCCCAGGTTGGTTTGTGGTCGTTCTCCACCGGACCGAACAGCAATTATGCGGACTACACGGAGTTGGTTCCGATCGCCCGGTTGGACAAGGTGGTCGACGGTGCCACCCAACGAGAGCGACTGGTGGCCGGGATCCGATCGCTGCCGAACCAGATCGGGGGCGGGACGGGACTCTACGACACGACGCTCGCCGCTTTCCGGGAGGTCAAGGAAAACTACGACCCGAATGCGGTCAACAGCGTCGTCATCCTCACCGACGGCTCCAACGACGATCCCGGCAGTATCGGGCTCAGCGAACTACTGACCACACTGGAGCGCGAGCAAGACCCGGAGAAACCCGTGATCGTGGTGACCATCGGGATCAGCGAGGATGCCGATGCGGACGTGCTACGTCAAATAGCGGAGGCCACGGGCGGTTCGAGTCACATCGCGCGCGATCCCGCGGACATATCCACCGTGTTCGCCGACGCGCTCCTGAGTCGGGGCGACTGACCATCCGTCAGGGCTGCTAGGAGCGCAAGTCGGTAACGCGCCGGCGCCGCTCCGGCCGAACGGAGCCTGTTCCGTCAACCGTGGTGCCTTCGGTACGCCGCGGCCGCGCCCGGGTGCAGTGGCACGTCGTCGGTCACGATGAGCGACTGCCGGTCCAGGAACTGACTCCCGGTCGCCTGTGCCGGAACCAGTTCCGGGGCATGGTCGATGAGCAGATCGACCACCGCCCCGACGGTGTCGTTCGGCACCGACCGACGCACCAGGAGCAGGTTGGCCAGGCCGATGGTCGCGGCCGGCCTCGACTGCCCATAGGTGCCCGCCGCGATCACCACGGGCTCGTACTGCGGACCGAAGCGGGCCCGCAGTACCTCGAGCGTATCTGCAAGATCGAGCAGGCGCAGCGGCGTGCCCAACTCCGCGAACGACGGCGTCGGGATCCCGCCTGCCCACAATGCGGCGTCGAGGGAACCGTCGGCCAGCGCCCGCGCGGCGTCCGCCATCGACAGATGGACCACCTCGACACCACCCGCCAATCCTGCCGACTCGAGGATCCGCGCTCCCGTCGCCGCCGCACCGGAACCGTTCGCCCCCAGGCTGATCCGAGCGCCAACCAGCTGGTCGGTCGAGGTGACCGGGGAATCCGCCCGGACCCCCAGCTGCATGTAATTCTCGTACACCCTGCCGATCGCCGCGAAGTTGCCGCCTGTGCTGCGCGCCCGCACCGCCGCATCCGCGAGACTGAGGGCCATGTCGGCCTCCTGCGCACGCAGCATCTGCAGATTCTCGATCGACCCGGCCGTCGGGATCGGCGTGATCCGCACTCCCGCATCGGACCGCTCGGCGGCTCGGGCCATCAATTGCGCGAACTCCCAAAAGAATCCGCCCTCCTCGCCGGCCGCCAGGCGCAGTCGGACAGAGTGGTCCGCACCGGAGCATGCCGAGGATCCGACCGCCGCGGCACCCAGTGCCGCCACGGCGCACAGCAATTCGCGTCGACTGATCACGACGGCCCGCGCTCATCAGACGCCGGGGGGAGCCGCAGTGTCACCACGAGTCCGCGCGGCTCGGCCCCGGTGATCGTCAGGGCACCACCTTCGTTCTCCACCAGAGCTTGTGCAATGGACAAACCCAGCCCGGTGCCCACCTCGCCGGTGCTCGATCCGCGATAGAAGCGCGCGGAGAGCCGGCTCAGCTCGTCGGCATTCACACCCACCCCGTCGTCCGCAACGCGGACAATCGCGCCGGATTCGGCGTAACCCCAGGTGATCCGGACTCGGGACCCGTTGCCGGCGTACTTCTGTGCGTTGCTGAGCAGCACGTCCAGCACCTGGGTGAGGCGACCGGGTGGGAAATCCACATACACCGGCCCCTCGCCGGAGGGGGCCGTGGCGACGGTCATCTCGGCTTCCCCCAGTGCCGCCGACCACGCATCGACTCGGTCGGCGATTACAACGCCCAGATCACAGGCTCTGTTCTCCCGCCCTGGTTCGTCCGGCGATTCCGCCACCGCCAGCGCCAGGAGCCCGTCCAGGATGCCACCCAAACGATCGACCTCCACGGTCGTCCGGCGGTAGGTCTCGGTCGCGGAACCCGCGACGTGCGGCTCGAGTGAGTCCAATCGAATGCGCAGCGCCGCCAGCGGGTTCCGCAGCTGATGAGCAGTGTCGGCGATCAGGGTGCGCTGTGCCAGGGTCGAGCTGTCCACCGCAGCGGACATGGTGTCGAAGGCTCGCGCGAGAGCCCGCACCTCGGGCGGACCACTGTATTGCCGGGCTGGTGAGTGATCGCCGGATGCCGCCGGTGGCATCGGAACCCGCGCGGTGAGGTCGACTGCCTTCGCGGTCAGCTCCGCCAGCGGTCGTACCGTCCATCGGGACAGCGCGACCGCCAACGCGGACACGGCCACGAGGGCCCCCGCCGTGCCGAACGCGATGAGCAACCAGGCGGTTCGAATGTCCGCGCGCGCCGCGGCCGTCGACACGTCGAGGACCACGGCGCCGTGCACCTGCGCGCCCGTACCGACCGGTGCCGCCACCAACACCCGATCCGTCGACCACGGGGTCAGCGCACCGTCGATGCCCTGCGTCTGGTTCCGCAAGCCGGCGGCGATGGCATCCCCAACGCCCGGGTCGTCCGGTGACAATCCCGCCGCGGTGCGGACGGCGCCCTTCGCATCGACGACGAGGACCCCTTCGTCGAACAATGCGTGATACCGGTCCACCTCGGCATTCATCAATGAATCGCTCCCCGGCAGTTCTGCTCGCCCGGCCAATGCGGCGAAATGCGCCGCGTCCGCCTGACGCCCCAGCCGCAGCGACTGGGTCCTGCTCGCACTGGTCGCCAGTGCCAACGGTACCGCGAAGGCCACCACGGCGACGGTGGCGAACACGAGGAGCACGGCCAGTACGCGGCGTCGCACGTCAGGTTCCCCAGCGGTATCCGTAGCCGCGGATGGTCGAGATCAGCCCCGGCCGCCCGAGCTTCGTCCGCAGCCCCGTCATGTGCACGTCCAGCGTGCGCGAGATCGCCACGTAGGCGTCGCCCCACACCGCATCCATCAGTTGCTGCCGGCTCACCGCCGATCCCGGCCTCGCGACCAGCACGGCGAGCAACTCGAACTCCTTGGCGGTCAATCCAATCTGCTCGCCGGCCACCTCCACCCGGCGTGCTTTCAGATCGACGACGACGTCGCCCGAGACGATCTGCCGCAGTGGCTCCGGGGACTGGACCCGGCGCCGCTGGGTGACGACATCGACGCGTGCGAGTAGCTCCGCCAGCCGTGCCGGCTTCACCAGGTAGTCGTCCGCGCCGCCGCGCAGTCCGCGGACTACGGAACGTTCGTCGTCCCGCGCGGTGAGGATGACCACCGGAACGTCGCTGACGGCCCGTAGCTGCCGGAGCACCTGCAGGCCGTCGGCGTCGGGAAGGCCCAGATCGAGGATCACCACGTCCATAGCGCGGTGGCCGAGGAGGAGATCGGATCCGCGGCGCATCCGGACGGCCTCGTGTCCGTGGGCACCAAGCGCGTCGACGAGCGCATCGCCTACTCCGTCGTCGTCCTCGACCACCGCGATCTGCACGGCAGCAACTCCTTCCGCTCGGTCTAGCTCCGCGCGCCGACCAGCTCGGGCTCGTCGTTTTCAGCCACATCATTCTCGGCCAGGTCGTCCGTGGCCACGTCGTCCTCGGCCAGGTCGCGGTCCAGCGGCGAATCCTGGGACGTCTCCCGCATGAAGAAGTAGACGGTCAGCGACACCGCGATGCATCCCGTTACATAGTAGAAGAACAGCGACTCGTGACCGACCCCTTTGAGGGCCAGCGCCACCGCCTCGACCGTGCCGCCGAAGATCGCGACGGTCAGCGCGTAGGGAAGTCCGACGCCGAGCGCCCGGATCTTGGTCGGGAACAGTTCGGTCTTGACGATGGCGTTCACCGAGGTGTAGCCGCTCACCACGACAAGGCCCAGCATCATCAGACCGAAGGCGATCAGCGGGTTCGACGTGCCGCCGAGGACGGTCATGATCGGCACCGTCAGCAGGGTTCCGCCGATGCCGAAGAACATCAGCAGCTTGCGGCGTCCGATGCGGTCGGACAGCGCGCCGCCGATCGGCTGCAGGACGATGAACACCAGCAGCGCCGCGAAGTTGATCCACGCCACCGTGTCCTTGGAGATGCCCGAGGTGTTGATCATGTATTTCTGCATGTACGTGGTGTAGGTGTAGAACGCCACGCAACCGCCCAGGGTCAGCGCGCAGACCAGCAGGCACTCGCGCGGGTACTGCAGCAGCATCCGGATCGAACCGCCCTGCGTCGTGCGCGCATCGCTCCCCGAGCGGGCCGCTTCGGCCGTGAACGACTCCGATTCGTCCATCGTGCGGCGTAGCCACATCACAGTGATCGCACCGGCGGCGCCGATCACGAACGGGATTCGCCAACCCCAGGACTGCATGGCCTCCGCGGACAGGGTCAGCTGCAGGATGATCTGGACACCCAACGCGATCAGCTGACCGGCCACCAGGGTGACGTACTGGAAGCTGGCGTAGAAGCCGCGCCGACCCTTCGACGCCACCTCCGCGAGATATGTGGCGCTGGTGGCGTATTCACCCCCGACCGACAGGCCCTGGAGCAGCCGGGCGAGCACCAGCAGCACCGGTGCGATGATCCCGATGCTCTCGTACGTGGGCGTCATCGCGATGACGAGCGAGCCGGCGGCCATGACCGTCACCGACAGCGTGAGCGCGGAGCGACGCCCGTGGCGGTCCGCGTACATGCCCATGATCCAGCCGCCGATCGGCCGCATCAGGAATCCGACTGCGAATACCGCCGCGGTGGAGAGCAGTTGAGCTGTGGTGTCGCCGTCGGGGAAGAACGCCTTGGCGAAGTACACACTGAACGCCGCGTAGACGTACCAGTCGTACCATTCGATCAGATTGCCGACCGAACCTTTCAATACGTTGCCGATCACTCGGCGTTCACCTGTCGATTTCGTGCCCACTGACAAACTCCTTCCGATGCGTTGCATCACGTCTTGGAGTTCACTGTGCTTGTGATCACAGCGCTTCGGAAGGTCTCGTGTCGGTTCCTAACCTTCCCTTAAGACGGTCGCATCGAGGCCGGCGCGCACAAACGCGCGAACGTACCTTTCGTCCTGTTGGATCGGACGAAAGGTACGTTCACGCGATGGGACGGCGACCGGCGTCAGCCGTCCTCGTCCAGGCGCGGGGGTGCCGACCGGTAGAGCGGCGGTGTGGCGCTGAGCCGAATCGGGTTGGCCACCTGCCGTGTCGGTTGCTTCCTGCGTGGATCATCCAGCTCGACGACCGGTTCGAGGCCAAGCCGCTCGGCCAGGGCTACTGCATCGGCTACGTCGTTGAGGGGGCCGCACGGCACTCCCTCCGCGGTCAGATTCTTGAACCAGGCATCGGCGGCGTCCTGCGCGAGTGCGGCCGTCAGGTCCCGCACCAGTTCGTCCCGGTGCGCCACCCGCGCGCTGTTGGTCGCGTACCGCTCGTCCGATGCCATCTCGGAGACGCCCAGCACGTTGACCAGCGAACCGAACTGGCGGTCGTTGCCCACTGCCAGCACCAGCGGCCGGTCGGCCGTCTGGAAGACCTCGTACGGCGCGATGCTCGGGTGCCGGTTGCCCATCGCCTGGGGCACCACACCCGCGCTGACGTAGCCGGACGACTGGTTGGCCAGCGCAGACAGCAGCGACGAGAGCAGGTTCACCTCGACCCGTTGTCCCTCGCCGGTCCGGTCGCGGTGCCGCAGCGCCGCCATGATGCCCAGCGCCGCGTGCAGGCCGGTGATGACGTCCACTACCGCGACGCCCACCTTGGTCGGCGACCCCGGTTCGGGGCCGGTGATGCTCATCAGTCCGCCGACGGCCTGGATCAACAGGTCGTACCCCGGCATGTTGTTGTTGCCGCCGAACCCGGTGATCGAGCAGTACACCACGTCCGGGTTGGCCGCCCGCACCGCGTCGTAACCGAGCCCGAGCCGGTCCAGGGTGCCGGGCAGAAAGTTCTCCACCAGCACGTCCGCCCGCTCGACCAACTCCTGTGCCTGTGCCAGGTCGCCGGCGTCGCGCAGGTCGAGGGCCACCGACTGCTTGTTTCGGTTGACGGACAGGAAGTAGCTGGACTCGTCACCGACCCACGGCGGTCCCCAAGTGCGGGTGTCGTCGCCGCTGCCTGGGCGCTCGATCTTGATCACCTCGGCGCCCAGGTCCGCGAGCAGCATGGTGGCGTACGGGCCGGCCAGGACGCGCCCGAAGTCGGCGATCACCAGTCCGTCGAGGGCTCCACTCACCGGAATGCCGCCTCACCGGTCAATGCCTGCCCGATTACGAGCTGATGCATTTCGGACGTGCCCTCGTAGGTGAGCACCGATTCCAGATTGTTGGCGTGCCGGATCACCGGGTATTCGAGGGTGATGCCGTTGGCGCCGAGGATCGTTCGGCATTCGCGGGCGATGGCGATGGCCTCCCGGACGTTGTTGAGTTTGCCGAGGCTGATCTGTTCGGGGCGCAGCTGGTGCTTGTCCTTGAGTCGGCCGAGGTGCAGCGCGAGCAGTTGGCCCTTGCCGAGTTCGAGCGCCATGTCGGCGATCTTGGTCTGGGTGATCTGGAACGCGGCGAGCGACTTGTCGAACACCTGGCGGTCCCGCGCAT
The DNA here is from genome assembly GCF_055231015.1 of Rhodococcus quanlei. Classification (NCBI taxonomy): domain Bacteria; kingdom Bacillati; phylum Actinomycetota; class Actinomycetes; order Mycobacteriales; family Nocardiaceae; genus Rhodococcus; species Rhodococcus quanlei. The sequence goes on from NZ_JBUYWD010000016.1 coordinate 71,611, forward strand.
AGTCGATGGCGGTCTCGAGGCAATCGCGAGCGGCACCCATCGCACCGAATGCGATGCCGAACCGCGCCTCGTTGAGGCAGCCCAGCGGCCCGGACAGGCCCTTGGCCTCCGGCAGCATCGCCGAGCCGGGCAGCCGCACACCCTCGAGCACCAGCTCCGAGGTCACCGAGGCGCGCAGCGACAGCTTGTTCTTGATCTCCGGTGCCGAAAATCCGGGGGTATCGGTGGGCACGACGAAGCCGCGCACGCCGTCGTCCGTGCGTGCCCACACCACGGCCACATCCGCGATCGAGCCGTTGGTGATCCACATCTTGGTCCCGTTCAGGATCCAGTCGTCACCGTCACGCTTGGCGTTGGTGCGCATACCGCCGGGGTTGGATCCGAAGTCGGGCTCGGTCAGGCCGAAGCAGCCGATGGCCTCACCGGCGGCCATCCGCGGCAGCCACTGCTGCTTGTGATCCTCGCTGCCGTAGTGGTGGATCGCGAACATCGCCAGTGAACCCTGCACCGATACCAGGCTGCGGATACCGGAGTCGACTGCCTCGAGTTCGAGGCAAGCCAGCCCGTACGTGGTCGCGCTCATCCCCGCGCAGCCGTAACCCTCGAGGTGCATGCCGAGGACGCCGAGCCCGCCGAGTTCTTTCGCCAGCTCGCGCGCCGGCAACTGCGCCGCCTCGAACCATTCCGCAACCCGGGGGCGAATGCGCTCGTCCGCAAACTTGCGCACGGTGTCGCGGATCGCGATCTCCTCGGGCTCGAGCAGGGTGTCGAGGGCGAACAGCTGGGCGAGCTTCTGGGGATCGGACATGAGGTTCCTCCTGGTCTGCAAAAGTTGACGCGAACGATTGTGCAATCGATTGCATCCACTACAGTAGGGGCCCGCAGCAGCCGCCGTCAATCGTGGCCTGCGGACCCGCCCGAAACAGAGAACGGAAAACGCGCATGCCGGATCGCCTCACCCGCACCCCCGGGCGTCCGCCGACCCTGCGCGAGATCGCCGACCGCGCCGGGGTCCACACCTCCACGGCCTCGCGGGTCCTGCGGCAGCCCGAGCCGGTCGACGGCTGGTCGGCATCCGCCGTCCGGGTGCGGGAGGTCGCGGCCGAACTCGGCTATCAACCCAATCTGATGGCCGCCAGCCTGCGGACCCGCAAGACCACCGCCCTCGGCGTCGTCATGCCACGCCTCACCGACGGGGTGGTGGCCACCATGCTCGAGGGCGTGGAGGAGGCTGCCACCGCCGCCGGATACTCGGTTCTGCTCTCGAGCCCGCCCGACGAGCCCGAGGCGCAGCGCCGCGCAATCGAATTCCTGGTCAGTCGGCAGGTGGACGGACTGCTGCTGAGTAGCCTGCACATACCCGCGCAGCGGTTCGTGGGGTCGCTCGCCGTGGGGTCGCTGCCGATGATGCTGCTCAACCGGCGCGCCGACGTCACCCTGCCGTTCGTCGCCGGCGACGATCGGCGCGGTGGCTACCTGGCCGGCCGCCACCTGCTCGACCGCGGGTTCCGTGACGTGGGCGTCATTTCCGGCCCCAAGCACGCGAGCACGGCCCGCGACCGACTCGCCGGCTTCCTTGATGCGCTGGCCGAAGACGGGATCGGCCTGGGACCGAATCGCGTCCTGCCCTCGACCTTCGATGTCTCGGGCGGCGTCGCCGCGGCCGGTGCGCTGCTCGGCGGCGACTCGCGTCCCGACGCGGTGTTCACCGTCAGCGACACCATCGCGATCGGTGTGCTCGGCGTCGCGCGTGACCTGGGCCTGCGGGTACCGGAGGATCTGGCGATCATCGGCTACAACGACATCCCCGTTGTCTCGCAGCTGCCGGTTCCGCTGACGACGGTCCGTTCGCCCGCGCATGGGATCGGAGCGCTGGGTGTGCGCAGGCTGCTGGCTCTGATCGCCGGCAACGAGGTGGAGCCGACGCGGCTACCCGTCGAGCTGATCGAGCGGGCGTCGACACGCCGTTACGACGCGTGAGCGGCAGTTGCCGGCGGGAATCAGTCGGCAATCCACTCCAGCTGTGAGTGCTGCCCCAGCCACGACCCTCATACTCCTCTGGGGATCCGGGACTGTTGCAGGGATGGGTACCTGATCAGTGGGAGCAGTGATCCGGATCCGTGGATTTCGCACGTCTGTTCGCCGACAGATCTGGTGGGTCCGGCAGTTCGACGATGGCGGCAGGGGAGTGGTCAGCGGGTCAGGAGGGTGTCGAGTTCGTCGGCGAACAGCAGGGCGGGGTCGAACTGCATGCCGGCGAAGTGGCCGGCGAGTTCGAGGGACAGGACCCCATGCATGCGGGTCCAGAAGGACAGGGCGCGGTGCACGGTGGTGGCGGGTACCGGGTTGCTGTCGGGATGGTGTTCGAGGTGGTCGTCGAACGGCGTCCGCGGGTCATCGAAGGATATTGCAGCGAATGCCTCGGTCAGAACGGTCATGATTCGGGAGGCGATCTCGGTGGTTTCGCCGGGTGCGTGGTAGCCGGGAACGGGTGTGCCGAAGATCAGGAAATACCGTTGTGGGTCGTTCATGGCCCATTCTCGCAGGGTGTGGGCTAGTCCGGTGACGTCGGCGCCGGACTCGAACGCTGCTTGCATATTGTCGGCGAGACTGAGGTAGGCGTCGCGGATGAGTTCGGTGATCAATTCGTCGCGACTTGCGAAGTAGCGGTACAGAGCCGGCCCAGTCATTCCCACGTGTTTTGCGATCGATTTGAGTGAGAGCGCGGAAGCGCCGGCCGTGGCGATTTGCTCCCACGCGTGCTGCTTGATTTCCTCGCGCACCTGGGCGCGGTAGCGCTCTCGCGAACTGGTCATCGGCGCGGGCATGGTCGACCGCCTCCTTTCCGGCGTGCTCCGTTGTCCGATACGTTATCTTCTGTCGCTGCTGCCCCGGTGCTCGCGCGCTGCCCTGGGTGTCGGTGTCACTGCGCGGCTGCCGATGTGAAGGCGGCGGCGTAGTCGCGTGCGAAGTCGTCGACGCCGAGCGCTGGGCGGCCGAGAAGCTGGGGCATCGCAGGGTCGATGGCGGCTGCCTCACCGCGCCGGTAGTGGGCGTAGTCCTCGACGAGCCCGGCTGCTTGCCAGTCTGGGAGCACGGTGGAGAGGAACTCGGCGAACGCGGTTTCGGGCAGATCGGTGAAGGTGGTCGGGCGGCCTGTCGCTACCGAGAGGGCGCGTGCGATGTCGTGATGGGTGACTGCTGCGGGCCCGGTCAGGGTGTAGGTGCGGCCGAGGTGGCCTGGTGTGGTCAGGACGAGGGCAGCGACTGCGGCGATGTCGCGGGTGTCGACTGCGCTGACGGCCGCGTCGCCGATCGGTGCTGCGAGGATGCCGTGGTTTGCGATGGTATCGGCAAGGGTGAGAAGTCCTTGCAGGAACAGGTTCGGCCGCAGCACGGTGTGCGCGATCTCGACGTGGCGCAGGTGCTGTTCGACCTGGGCGTGCCAGCGCAAGAACCGCACCGGAGAGTCGCTGTGTGCGGCGTACTGGGACAGCACCACCAACTGGTCGAGACCGGCGTCGGCGGCGAGGTCGACGAATCGGTTCTGGCGCAGAGCTGCCTGCGCCGAAGATGGGGTGTTCACGAACGCGGCCGCCGTACCACGTAGTGCGGCGGACAGCGAGGGCGGGTCGTCGAAGTCGGCAACGGCCACCTCGACGTCCCCGCCGAACCGCGCGGCGTGCTCCGGGTCGCGGACCATGACGCGTACGTGGGCGCCGCGGTCGGTCAGCGCAGGTATCAGCGACGACCCGATCAGACCGGTCGCGCCGGTTACCAGAATGGTGTCAGAGCTCATCGTATGGCCTTCCTCGAGTTGGATGAAGTCGATCGACGGATGCGGGGTGGGCAACAGGTGCGCGGGGTTGGTTTCATGAACTGCTCGTGCCTACGGTGCCCGGGATGCGGTGGGTCGGCGGTATCACGGACAGGATCAGCGCGAGCAATGCGAGGGCGGCGGTGCCGGCGAACGCGATGGTGAACGAGAACCCGCCGCCGACGGTGGCCACGGCGACCAGAATGGCAAGGCCGACGGCGCCGCCGAGTTGGCGGGCGGCGTTCGTCAGCCCGCTGAGCAGCCCGGTCTCGTCGGCGCCCGCGTCGCCCACCGCGGTCGTGGTGGCATACACGAAGCCGAGTCCCAGGCCGGTGCCGGTCAACAGGAACGGTCCGAGCAGGGCGAGCACGAAACTGGTACCGGTGGGCAGGGCAAGCCACGTCAGACCGCCGAGCAGCAGCGCGCCCGCGCCCGCTGCCGCGGCACGGGGGCCGAGGAGGCGGGCGAGCCTTGGCGCCGCGAAGCCGCCGGCGGCGATCATGACCGCGATGGGTAGCTGCGTCAGTCCGGTGGCCAGTGCGGACATGCCCAATTCGTGTTGTTGGTATTGCGGCAGGAAGAAGAACAATCCCACCGAGACACCGCCGAGCAGCAGCATCACCAGATTGGCGGAGATGACCGGGATGCGGCGGAACACGGTGAGCGGCACCAGCGGCTGCGGGGAGCGTCGCTCGATCGCAACGAATGCGGCCAGTGCTCCGGTCCCGATACCGAGTGTCGCCAGTGTGGTCGGAGATGCCCAACCGTCGTGCGGGCCAGTAGTCAGGCCGAGCGCCAGCCCGCAGACTCCCAGTGTGATGGTGGCCGCGCCGGCCACATCGAACCGGCCGGGACTGGTCGGCGAGGCCGGGGTCACGCGGGTGACGGCGGCGGCGACGACGATACCGATCGGCACGGGAAGCCAGAACACCGCCGACCAGCCCAGTACATCGGTCAACAACCCGCCGAGTACGACACCGAGCAAACTGCCCAGGCCGGCGACCCCTCCCCATAGGCCGATCGCACGTCGGCGCTCGTCCGCGCCCGGATACAAGCTGAGAACGACGGACAGTGCGGCGGGGGTGAGGACCGCCGCACCAGCCCCCTGCACGATGCGCGCGACGATCAATACCGTCGCGGACGGGGCGAGCGCGCATACCCCGGAAGCAGCCGTGTATACACCGAGCCCCGCCAAGAAGATGCGGCGACCACCGAGGATGTCGGCCAGACGCCCACCGAGCAGCAACAATCCGGCGAAAGACACCAGATAGCCGGTCGCAACCCAGGACACTGCGGTGCTCGACAGTCCGAGAGCGGTGCGCAGCGACGGCAGCGCCAGATTGACCATGGCGCTATCGAGAATCACCACGCCCATCGATGTGGCCAGCGCCGCCAGGGCCAGGCCCCGTGAGCGTGCCGGCAGTGCAGTTCGCAGTCCGTCATCGGCGGCAACGACCATTGTGATATCCCATCTCGTGAGTTACAGACTATAACAACAGTTACTGTAGGTAATCGTTGCGTTTCGGTCAATGGGTGCCCTCGCCGCACCATGGCCCCCCGGGCAGACCGCCAATGCTGGGCCACCCGCATCACGACACGTGAAAACAGGAGCGCCGAGATGTGTACCTACTGAGGAACGGACCGCCACCCCGTGAAGAACACTGCTCATCCGCGCCTTCTCCGGCGAGGGGCAGGTTTCCTGCGCATCGGCAGCGAGGCATCCGGCAATCACTGACTGCCCGGACGTGGGCACTGCTCACCTGAATGGTGTTCCTCGAACTCGGACCGATTGTCGTTCGGATGGCAGCCGAGGAGATCCTTTTCGTATGCGGTCAGCTGCGGCTCATGGCTGGCTCACGTGGTGCGTCTGCAGTCCGGTGATGAGGAGTTCGACCATGTGTCGCGCGTTGTAGTCGGAGGTGTTGTTCGCGCCGATGCATAGGTTGCCGATGCCACGCATCAACTCGTATGCGCGCTGGCCGCGGCGGATCTCGCCGGCGTCGGCAGCGGCATCGAGCAGTTGGGCGCACACGGGAACGAGGCGATCGACGAAGTAGGTGTGCAGAGACGCGAATGTGGCGTCGTCGGACTGCAGCGCCTCTGCCAGACCATGTTTGGTGACGAGGAAGTCGACGAAGAGGTTGACCCATTCCCTCAGTGCGGCATACGGCGTGGTGCTTTCGGTGAGGAGGGTGGGGCCGGCCTGCGCGCAGGCCTCGACCTGATGTCGGTAGACGGCCACGATGAGATCGGCCCGGGTAGGAAAGTGGCGATAGATCGTTCCCACGCCGACACCCGCCGTTGCCGCGATATCGCGTACTGGTGCCTCGACACCCGACGTGACGAATGCGGCGGCAGCCGCCTCCAGCAGCGTCTGCTCGTTGCGTCGGGCATCTGCCCGCTTCCGTGGGCCCGGTCGCGCCCCACCGTCTGCATCGATCACTGCTGTTACCTCCACAGATTGATAAACGGAACGGTGTTCCGTATATTGGTAGCGGAACATTGTTCCGTTTATTCAGGATGTCAGAACAGGAGCAGCGACACCAACCCACTCGCCGCTCGAGCGCAATCACCTTCGGAGGAACACGACATGCAGTACCGCACCTTGGGGCGCACCGGCGTTCAGGTCAGCACTCTCGCGCTGGGGGCCATGAACTTCGGCAGGCTCGGAAACACCACCCAGGCCGAGGTCACCGCCTTGGTGGACTCGGCCCTCGAAAGCGGCGTCAATGTCATCAACACCGCGGACATGTACAGCCAGGGTGAATCCGAGGAGTTGGTCGGCCAGGCCATCGCCGGTCGACGGGATGACATCGTCCTTGCCACCACGGCCGGTCTGCCGATGGGAGACGAACCCAACCATCGGGGCAGCTCACGCCGCTGGTTGATCACCGAACTGGACAACAGTCTTCGGCGGCTCGGCGTCGATCACGTCGACCTCTACCAAATCCACCGGTGGGACCCGAATACCAGCGACGAGGAGACGCTGTCCACGCTCACAGACCTGCAGCGCGCGGGAAAGATTCGCTACTTCGGCACCTCGACCTTCCCCGCATACCGTCTGGTGCAAGCTCAATGGGCCGCCCGCCGGCATCACCTGAGTCGTTACGTCACCGAGCAGCCCAATTATTCGATCCTGCAGCGCGGGATCGAAAGACATGTCCTGCCGGTGACCGAGCAGTACGGGATCGGCGTGATGGTGTGGAGCCCGTTGGCATCGGGATGGTTGTCGGGCGCGATCCGCAAGGGTCTGGAAATCACCACCAGTCGCTCGAAGTTCATGCCGCAGCGCTTCGATACCGACGTTCCGGCCAACAGGGCCAAGATGGACGCCGTCGAACAGTTGGCCATGATCGCCCAGGAGGCAGGCTTGACGATGATTCAACTCGCGCTCGGATTCGTCACAGCACACCCAGGGGTGACCAGCGCGATCATCGGTCCTCGCACCATGGATCACTTGCGCTCCCAACTGGCGGCTGCGGACACGGTGCTGCCCAGTGATGTGCTCGACGCTATCGACGCGGTTGTTGCCCCCGGTGTCGATCTTGCCGCCAACGAAAAGAACGACACACCACCAGCGCTACTCGACTCGGCGTTGAGGAGGCGTTGAGCGCCGCCGAAGCAGTGGCGAGCGCAACCCGTAGGGCAAGCTTGCCCTGACTTACCGGGCCGGATTCCTCCTCGTGGGCATCGTCGTATGGCTCAAACCAATGGGAGACATGCCCTAGTCGAGGATGCGCGCGCCGCCGGTGTCGGTGAGCCATGTGCCGACGAGCGCATCGAGTACACCGTCGGCATAGAGCGAATCGATCGCGGCTGAAACACAGGGCGTGAGTGGGCTGTTCTTCTCGAGGACCAGACCGAAGTTTTCGGTGACCGAGTTCGGTCGGGGAAACTGTCCTACGAGAGTGGCGCCGTCCACCTGGTCCTCGACGATCTGGAATCCGGTAGGAAGGTCGACCACGATCGCGTCCACCTCGCCTGTCGCGAGTGCGTGCTTCACCGCGTCGTTCGTCGGGTAGGACTTCACCGGTGCGGTGGGGTCGATGGTGTCGACGATCGCATCGAGACTTGTCGAATCGACCTGCGCGCCCAGCCGGAACGACGTCAGGTCTGCGAGGTTCTGCGCTCCCGCGGCAGGATTGTCCTTCAACGCGACGACCGTCTGTGCCACCGAGTAATAGGGCGAGCTGAAGTCGACGGACTGACGCCGTTCGTCGAGGATTGTGAACTGGTTGATGTCGAAGTCGAATGGCTTGTCTCCCGGTGCCAGCGCCTCGTTGAAGGGCACGGACACGAAGACGGTCTGTTCTGGTGTGTAGCCGAGTCGGTGGGCAACTCGGCGAGCGACCGCGCCTTCGAAGCCCTGACCGTTGGCAGGATCGTTGCCTACGAACCACGGTTCGTAGGCAGGGGTGTCGGTGGCGATGGTGAGCACGTTCGGGCTCATCGTCTTGCCGCTGCCAGGCGCGCACTCGCCTGCTGCGCCCGTCGGGGCAGGGGGCACGAACTCACCCGAGTCCGGACCGCTTGTCGCTGCGACGGTTGTCGAGACATCCGCGTCCCCGTCGGGACCGTTTCCGGACGAGCACGCGCCGAGCACCAGGACACCGGCAGTCACGAGGACTGCCATGCGAGTACTGGGTCGGCGGGACACCCCGACATATTGCCCCCGGTGTCGGAATTGCGCCAATCGAACGCGGTGCCGTTTATGTCAATGAAACACAAGTGTTGCCAACGGAGAACGGTTGATCGGCGCACAATGTGGGGACGTCGACAACGGAGGCGCGATGCCCGACCGAGTTCGTGATGGCGACCACATCACTGTGGACGGTCGTCGGCTGTCGCTGACCAACCTCGACAAAGTGTTGTACCCCGAAACGGGAACCACCAAGGGAGATGTCGTCGACTACTACCTTCGGGTCGCCCCGATGATGCTGCCGCACACGGCCGGTCGTGCGGTGACCCGGAAACGGTGGCCGAACGGTGTGGGTGGGCAGTCGTTCTTCGAGAAGAATCTGGCGGCCTCGGCACCGGAATGGCTGCCCAGACGGTCGTTGCCGCATTCCTCTCGGACGGTCACGTACCCGTTGCTCGATTCGGTGGCGGCGCTCGGATGGGCGGGACAGCAGGCCGCCCTCGAACTGCACGTTCCGCAGTGGCGTTTCGAGGGCTCCGAACGGGGGCCCGCGACGCGACTGGTGTTCGATCTCGATCCCGGAGAAGGTGTTTCGCTTGCCGAATGCGCCGAAGTTGCCCGTGCTGTTCGTGATCTCGTGGCGAATCTGGGATGGCCGGCGTTCCCGGTGACCAGTGGCAGCAAAGGTGTGCACGTGTACGTGCCCTTGGATCGACGTTTGGACGGAACCGGTGCGTCGACTGTTGCTCGTCAGGTGGCGACGGGTCTCGAAAAGGTGATGCCGCAACTGGTGACGGCCACGATGGCGAAGTCCGTGCGTGCGGGCAAGGTCTTCGTGGACTGGAGTCAGAACAATCCGTCGAAAACGACCATCGCACCGTATTCGCTGCGCGGCCGCTCTCACCCGTTCGTTGCGGCGCCGCGAACGTGGGCAGAACTGGACGACGGGGACCTGCGGCACTTGACGTTCGACGAGGTGCTCGAACGCGTGGCGGACCGCGGCGATGTCCTTGCCGGGCTCGATCCGCCGATGGTTACGGGTACCGGCGATTCGCTCGCTATGTACCGGCAGAAGAGATCGGCGTCGCGAACGCCGGAACCGATCCCCGCGCAGTCACCGACCACCGGAAACGACGACACCTTCGTCATCCAGGAACATCACGCGCGCCGGCTGCATTACGATCTGCGTCTCGAGCGCGGTGGGGTTCTGGTGTCGTGGGCGGTGCCCAAGAATGTGCCGACGTCCACCGGAGAGAATCGGCTCGCCGTACATACGGAGGACCACCCGCTCGAGTACGCAGCTTTCTCCGGCGTCATTCCGAAAGGCGAGTACGGCGGCGGGACGATGACGATCTGGGACTCGGGAACCTACGTCACCGAGAAGTGGCGCGACGACGAAGTGATCGTGCAACTCCACGGAGAGCGCGTGCAGGGCCGGTTCGCGTTGATACGGACCAGGGGCGACCAATGGTTGATGCACTTGATGAAGGAGCAGGGGAGTGCGGGCCGAGTAGCGGAGTTACCGAAGGGGCTGGCGCCGATGCTGGCGTCGCCGGGGAGTATCGACGGGTTGAACGAGGACGAGTGGGCGTTCGAAGGCAAGTGGGACGGCATCCGGGTGATCGCCGAGGTCGCCGGCGATCATTTCCGATTGTCGAGTCGCGCCGGAAACGACAGAACAGCGCAGTACCCGGCGCTGTCGTGGCTTGCAGAGGATTTGGCGGGGCACGAGGTGGTGCTCGACGGTGAGGTCGTGGCGTTCGACCCGAACGGCACGAGCAGTTTCGGTGCGCTGCAGCGGGGCGGCGAACCGCATCTTCTCGTATTCGACGTGCTCCACCTCGACGGAGTGTCGCTGCTGCGCAAGAAGTACAGCGACCGTCGCAGGGTGCTGGAGGCATTGGGGGCGAAGGTTCCGAGGCTCGAAATTCCACCACAACTCGACGGGACTGCCGAAGAAGCATTGGCAGAGAGCATCGATCGCAGCTGGGAAGGTGTCGTCGCGAAACGCCGTGACTCCGTGTACCTGCCGGGCAAGCGCGGTTCGAGCTGGATCAAAGTGAAGAACTGGCGTACCCAGGACGTGGTGATCGGCGGGTGGCGGCCCGGTCAGGGACGACGATCGTCGACTATCGGTGCGCTACTACTCGGCGTCCCGGGAGTTGACGGCCTGCAGTATGTGGGGAAAGTGGGTACGGGTTTCACCGAGCGTGCGTTGACTGCCCTGGCAGCTGAACTGACGCCCCTCGTGCAGGAAGAGTGCCCGTTCGCGGGTGAGCTTTCACCCACCGAACGCAAAGGTGCCGTATGGGTGGCCCCCCGACTGGTCGGCGAAGTGCGCTTCATGGAGTGGTCGTCTGCCGGTCGTCTGCGGCACCCGAGCTGGCGGGGCCTGCGCGACGATGTTGCGCCCACAGATGTGCGCACCTGACAGCACCGTCAGCGTAAGGCGGTGTGCAGGGCCGGGACGAGCTGGTCGATGGCGTAGGGCACCGACAGCACGCTGTTGTAGGTCATCGCGCCGCGGGTGTCGGTGTCCGGCACGACCATTCCGCCGTCCTGGACCACGGGGACGGACTGGAGCATCGGATCGGATTCGACGAACTCGCGTTGTGCTGGGTCGTCCGCGAGCATCACCAAGACGTCGCCGTCCAGCATCCCGAGCCGTTCTCGCGAAATGTCGGTGAAGTACGTGTCGCCGGTGTCGAGTGCGGCGACCTCGTCGGGCAGTTCGAACCCGAGTTGCGTCATGAACTGTCCACGGGAATCGCCGGGGAAGTACGCGCCGTACCTGCCGTCGTAGGGCAGGACAACGGCTCCCGTTCTACCGTCGAATTCCGGGTTCGCAGCGGCGGCCTCGGCGAACGCGTCGTTGGCTGCGGTGATGAGTTCCTCACCCTGCTCGGGACGGCCGAGTGCGGTGGCGATCATTCTGGTGGCCTCGTCACGGGAGACGGTGTACATGGCCGCGCCGTCCGGTCGGGCGATGGTGGGGGCGATCTGCGACAGCAGGTCGTAGATGTCCTGGTCGAAGCCGGCTGTCACACCGATGATGAGGTCGGGCTCGAGTGCGACGATCTGTTCGAGATTCGGGTCGGAGTCGGAGGCCAGCCGGATCGGCTGCGCACCCTCGACGTAGGGCTCGGTCCAAGGGCCGAGTCCGGTGTCGGGGTAGAAGCTGTAACCGGTGACGGCAACCGGGGTGCTGCCGAGCGCGAGCGCCGCGTCGGCGTCGGTCACTCCGAGCGTCACGATGCGCTCGGGTCTGCTTTCGATAGTGGTCTCGCCGTAGGTGTGCGAGATCGTCACGGGAAACGACCCGTCCGGCGTCGCTGCGGGATCCGCGTCGGACGGCCCCGATCCGGTCCCGCACGCCGTGAGTGCCAGGGTCAGCAGCACGGTGGTCAACCCGCAGAATGCGCGGATGCGTGCGGTGTGAGGCATGGTTCTCCCGTCGATTACTGTCGCTGGCATTGGTAAGGCTTACCATGCATTCTGGGTGGAATAGGGGATTCGCGGGATGCGCTGACACACGTCGGACCGCTGCACTAGCGTCGAACGAGGGGGCATGTATTCCTCTCGAGGCAGGTCAACCGATGTCCGGATGTCGATATGTATCGAGGCGACGGGCGGCAGGGCGTTCGGGGCGCTACAGCCGCATCGCAGCATTCCTGTGCTGTGTGCTTGTCATGTCGGCTGCCGGTGGGGTCGCCGCAGCGACGCCGACGGGCCAACTGGAGCGCTACCTCGACCTACCTCTGGTCAATCGTGATGCTGCTACAAGTCCGGGTGGCGTCAATCCGGAGCTTCCGTACGATCGCGCCACCCTGGCTCAGTTGCTCGATTGCGCCCGGCAGGAAGATATAGAGCCCCAGCGGTATGCCGCACTGCTCTACCAATTCTGGCTCGTCGATGTGACCGAAGCAGCCGGCATCGACCTCGCGTCGTGGGATCCGCGTGCCGGGGTCGCCGCCAACCGGGAAAATCTCGTTCGCTCGTACAGTTACTACGAGCAGCTACAACTGCACCACCGAGAACTGCAGTGGGCGGGGATGGGAGGTCTCGTCGGCGCGGACTTCGGTGGCGGCCTCGTCGACTTCGAACTCACGACGACCATCTACGACCTGCCTGGCATCGCCCAGACCGCCAACACGATTGTCGGCCGGACGCTCCACGAACTCGGCCCCGACGCGGTGAACATGCTTCCGGAGGGGCTTCGGGCCCTCGCGCGTGCCGGTGCCACGATCACTGCCGAGGACCTGCGGTACATCATCGGATGGATTCTGGTGATGCAGAAGAACATCTTCTCCGATCTCATGCCGATGCACCGCGCCTATGTCACCCAGGGGGTCGGCGCACTCGACGAGATGCATGCCGCCGGACTCTTCGGTGACCGAATACTCGGAGCCTGGCGCGACATCGCTTCCGGCAGTGCCGATCGCATCGCCGCCGGTAACGCGGCACTCCTCAACCGGGAGCAGAGCACAGTCATAGGGGAGCAATGGGACACGGTGCGCGCCTACAAGGGGGATGTCGGTGAGGCCGTGACCTACCTGTCCACCGTCGCAGGATCCCCGTCCGTCGCCGGCGTCGTAGCCCCCCGCTATTTCGATTCGATCGTGATCGCTCAGCCGCTACCGGACGGGCGGACCGCGATACTGAAAACGCCATTACCCGACTGGAACTGGTCGGTGTACGAGAAGCGGTGGACATACATCACTGCGGAACTACTTCCGAAATATCGGAACATGGTGGACAACCATTGGCCCGAACTCGAAGCGCGGCTGCGTGTCCCGTTCGAAGTGCAGCTCGAACTCGGCCGGCCGACACGCAACATCCCGCAGATCATGTCCACTGCCCTGGAGCACACGGAGGTCACCATCTCATGAAGGCATCGGTTCGCGGTGCGATCGCGGTGGCTACCGCGTTCGCGTTGACATTCGTCGTCGCACCCGGTGCGTACGCCCAACCGGTGCCGCCTCCGCAACCGGACAGTCCTGCCCTGGACGAGGTGTTCAATCCCTACGTTGTCGGCACGTTCGTCGACGGCGGCTTCGGCAGCCCGGACGAGATCTTTCGGGCCCTGAACCCGAACGACCCGTTCTACCAGGAGCCGCAACTGACCGGTGGTGAACCGCCCGGAACCTTGCTCAAATCCAAGCCCGTCGACGTCATGTTCGCCGGATTCAAGCCAGGAAACCTCGATGCGTACAAACTGATGTACGTCACCACCGGGGTCGACGGCGAACACACGATCAGCACGGGGATTCTGATGATTCCGGTGGACGGCCGCGACAACGCGTCCCGGCCGCTGATCGGCTACCAGATGGCCAACGACAGCGTCGGCGCATACTGCCACCCGAGCACGATGTGGACCGGCGGCGACCCCATCGACGGCGCATCCTGGTCGGCGTTGGGCCCGCTTGCGCAGATGTTCGGAAACGGCTGGGCGGTGATGATCACCGACGTGGGCAACGACGGCGACCCGGATCCGCACGGCGTCTTTGCCGGCAAGTTCGCCGGGCACGCCAACCTCGATGGGCTGCGTGCTGCGATAGCGCTCGGCGAAGCAGGACTCGCGCCGGCCCCGCCGATTTCGCTGTTCGGCATCGCCGGCGGCGGGGTGGGTGCGGCGTTCGCCGCCGAACAGCAAGCGACGTACGCGCCGGAGCTGAACGTGAAGTCAGTGGTGCTCGAGGGCATGGTGATCAACACCCGGGACTTCCTGCGGAACACCGACGGATCGGTCGGCTCGGGATTCGGCTTCGCTCTCCTGCTGGGCCTCGAGCCCTGGTATCCGGACATGAAGGTCGACGAGAAGCTGACTCCGGCCGGGAAGGCGATCGCCGACGAGTATCGGAACCAGTGCCAGACCCCCGCCTACTTCACGATGCCGTTCGTGCCGTTGTCCGCCTTGTTCGACGGCGGTCGAAGTCCGGCGGACATTCCCGACTTCCAGCGCGCGTTCGAGGACAACCAACTGGGAACTCAGGCGCCGCGGGCGCCGGTGATGATCACGTCCTGCGTCGCCGACGACTCACCGATGTCGTTGGTGACCGCCCAGAACGCCCGTGACTTGGTGGCGCAGTACCGAGCAGGCGGAACAGAGGTCATCTACGAGCCCACCGACTGCTCGCTTCAGAAACTGTTCACCGATCCCTACGGGTGGGGCACCGACCTGTTCGGAATGCAGACGATCGACTGGATAGCGGAGACACTGCGCTGACGAACAGGGCAGTTTGCCCGACCTGCACGCCGACCCCGACGCGCCGACGGGCGTTTCGCGCCTGCGGCTGTCCAAGCCGGTCATCGCGTCGGCTGATCGGGACGAGCCACGCCATGGGGCATTCGGTAACACCGGAGACAGCACCACGGGACAGTGAGTAGTCGCTGCGGAGTGTCAGCAAGTTCTCACGCCTGCAATGGATGGTCCCGGCGTCGTTGGTCTTCGCCTCCGGGGGCCGATTCTCGTGACGGTTCGCTGGTCCGCCTGTGGGTGCGGGAAACGTATACATCTTTCGAACGGCCGTCTAGCGGCGCGGCAGAACCAACTGAGTGCCCTCGGCAGGATTCGAACCTGCCCTACTGCCATTACGTGTTTCTAGCTCGACCAGCTACGATAGCGTTCTCGGGCTGGTAGTGGCCGACTTTAGCTTGTGGCATAGCTGCACACAAGTGGACACGCGACTACTCTCAGAGTGCATGATTGATGCACGAGTAGAGGGTGAGTCATGGCGAGGTCACGCCGAAGTTGGGGATTGAACCGCAAACTGCCGTCGGGACGGTGGCAGGCGTCCTACGTTGGGCCGGATGGCCTGCGCTACAAAGCCCCCGCCACTTTCCATGCGAAGGACGACGCCGTTGCATGGTTGGCCGGCGAACGTCGCAGACTGGACCTCGGTACGTGGACTCCGCCCGGTTCCGAACCCGATGCAACCCCAGCACTAACCCTCGGGCACTACTGCGAAACATGGTTCGTGGAGACCAAGGGCAGGCACAAGCCGAGAACACGAGACCTGAACCGTAGCTACCTCGACCGCGTGATCCTTCCCGAACTGGGTGCGATTCCGATTCAAGAGCTGACCGTGCAACAGGTCCGTGCATGGTTCGCCGGACTCGACCCGTTCCCCACCCGCAACGCGAACGCCTACAGCTTGCTCCGCACGATCTTGAACCAGGCCCTCGATGACGAACTGATCCCGGCGAACCCGTGCCGGGTGAAGCGCGCCGCCGTGAAACACCGGGTAGTCGAACCGACGACGCTCACAGCGGCCGAGATTCGCGCTCTCGCTGCCGAAATCCGCCCCGAGCGATGGAAGGCGCTGATCCTCGTCGCGGGATTCTCAGGGCTTCGTTGGGGCGAACTGGCAGTCTTGCGCCGAAGTGACTTCACCCTCACCGCCGACGATTGTTCGGTAACCGTTGCGCGTGCCGTCACCCGCCGTGCTGGTGAGTTCGAAATCGGCCGGCCGAAGTCTCGCGCCGCACTGCGCACGGTGCCGCTGCCGTCTGCGCTGCGCCCGCTGATCGAAGCGCACATGACCGAGTACTCCCAACCTGGCCGAGCCGGTCTGGTCTTCCCGTCCGTGACTGGCGACGTGCCGCACGAGAACACAGTCAGGCCGCACTACAAGCGCGCAGGAAAGGCCATCGGTCACTCAGAGCTGAGATTCCACGATCTACGCCACAGTGCAGCAACACTGTTCGCGCAAGCGGGGGCAACGCTGGCCGATCACATGATCTTGATGGGGCACACCTCGTCCGCCATGAGTGCCCGCTACACGCACTCGACGCACACCCGGAACCGCGAACTCGTGGAGGGCATTTGGTGATCGCGCCGACAGTTCGGCTATCAAGTGGACGCTTGTAGACACACGTGGTGCTAGGCTGACGCCGTTAGGTGGATCGTGCACCCTCGCACGATTGCTTGCTCGCAACCATCTTGGTTGTGACAAACCAACCCAAAGCCCCGCGCCCACGTGCCAGGGCTTTTTTCATGCCCACATAACCCCACCCCTCCCTTAACCCCGTTGGCTCATGCCCGCGGGGTTTTTTCATGCCCGGAAGGCGATGAACCATGACCGAAAAGAAGCGACTCGCAGGCATTCAGGAAGCCGCCAACGAATACGGCGTATGCACAAAGACGCTGCGCCGCTGGATATCTGCCGGACGCATAACCGGCTACCGATTCGGCCCCCGCATGATCCGCGTGGACCTAGACGAAATCGACGCACTCCTGCACCCGATGGCGTCAGCGGGTGGCCGCTGACATGGAATCGACACGAAAAAGCCCCGCCGCAAACGGGGCTCAATCGCGGGAATCACACCACATGATCCCCCACAGTGTACGTCCCGACGCCGACCCACTCGCGGCGATGAGACGCCGCCGCAGTGCAGCGCGGAGACTGCCCGTACTCGAATGCGGTTGCCATGACCCGCTGAATCACAGCCGAACCTGTGCACGGCACTACAGCAACAATCCTGCCTGGTTATCCGCGCAGGACGACTTCATTCACGGTAAACCGGGCCGTTCGGCTGACGACAACCTCACGGTCCGGTTGGGCGCAATTCGACGCATGTACGAAATCGAATCGGGGGACGCCCGTGCATGACCTCGACCTCACCCACCGAAGCCGCGCCGCACGGTGCCTGCACCAACGGACCGGGTTCACCGGTCTGCACCCCATAGACGAAGTGCGTGCCCTCTGGCGTCGCAACCAGGGCGACGACCGGCAGGTTGCCGAACTCATCCACCAGACAGGAGCCGCCCTGTGAGCGTTGCCATCCCCACCGGTTCCACGGTTCCCGGAACCGACCCGGAACCATACGACATGGGCGTTTACGCGGTTCCCGGTTCCGGAACCCCTATGCGGGAACCGGGAACCGACGAACTGCCCGACCCCTACGCAGACATAGCGTCCATGCTCGACGGCACCCTGCCCGAACCGCCGAGGCCCGAGGTGCTGGAACGCAGCGACGGGCACGCTGTGTTCTACACAGGGCAAGTCAATTGGGTATTCGGTGACCCGGAAGGCGGCAAAACGTGGGTGTGCCTCGCATCCGCCGTCGAAGCCCTGGACAAAGGCGGAAAAGCCCTCATCATCGACCTCGACCACAACGGGCCAGACGCCACCGTCTCCCGACTCCTCGCACTCGGTGCGAAACCTGCCGTACTCCGAGACCGTGAACGATTCCGCTACACCGAACCCGACGACCAGACCGACCTACTGGTGGTTGTATCCGACACCGCCACCTGGAAACCGCATGTCGCGGTGGTCGATTCCATCGGCGAACTGCTCCCACTATTCGGCACCAGCAGCAACTCAGCCGACGAGTTCACCGGGGTGCACACCCGCGTACTGAAACCACTAGCCAAGTCCGGAGCGGCAGTGCTTGCCGTCGATCACCTCGCAAAAGGCCAAGACAGCAGGGCAGCCGGCCCCGGTGGGACTGCCGCGAAGAAACGGGCAATCGGTGGCGTATCCCTGCGCGTCAAGGTCAAAGACTCATTCACACCCGGCAAAGGCGGCAGCGCCTACCTGACCGTGAACAAGGATCGGCACGGCGGCCTGCGCGCTCACTGCCCGACAGGGGACAGGGAACCGCTGGCCGGCGTCTTCAAGCTGACCGTATGGAACAACCAGGGTGTTGGTGACCTGCTCTCGTGGTCCATCTCAGCACCAGCAGAAGGGGACAGGAACCCCGACGAAGCCGCACCCCCCGCTGATGTTGCAGCCATTGCCGCACTCGACCCCGAACCAACCAGCGTTGACGATGCACGCGAACGCCTGCGCTGGCAGAAGCAACGCACGGCACGAGCACTCAAAGCGTGGCGCGAACAACCCAACCAGTCGCGGTTCCCGGTTCCCGGAACGTGACTGCGGAACCGGGAACTGCACACCCAACAGACCAGGAGCACACCATGACCCACCACAACAACGGCCTACTCAACGTCGCACGATCCAGTGCACAAGCCCGACTCAACGGACTAGCCGCACGCTCAAAAGACTTCACCGAATTTCAACTCGTCCACCTCGACCGACTACTCGGAGAGTTCGACCGACGCTCACGCGCCGAACGACTCGAACTGAAAGAAGAAGCGCGCCTCGCACGCATCGCACGAGAAGAGGACGAATGACCCTCCACAACCCCTGCATCGAATGCGGAACACCCACCGAGGCAACCCGCTGCGACCGCTGCAAACCCGAGTACGTCAGCCGAGGCCCCAAGGACCAAGGCACCCGTCAACGCGGCTACGGCACCACCTGGCGCAAGCTCTCCGAACGCGCCCGACGAATGCAACCATTCTGCTCGGACTGCGGATCACCCGACGACCTCACATGTGACCACTCACCCGAAGCATGGCGACGACACGACGCAGGCCTACCCATCCGACTACAAGACGTAGACGTTGTCTGTCGCCGCTGCAACACCGACCGAGGTGCAGCACGCGGCCCCAACCTCGGACCCGGACACCGCAACCCAGGGGGGATAACCCCATCCGAGGGGGTCTCGACCCGCGGGGGTGAGGCCGAATATCAGTCACACACCCCAGGGGGGTACATCGTGGGGGTCTGTGCGCCTCGTGGAGCGACTTTTACGGCTCCCGAGGGGGATGGGTTGGGGGTGACCCGTTGAGGGCTGGACCGAAGGCCGCGATTACCGCCGATCCGTTGGACTTCACCGCGTTGGGGAAGCCGGGGTGGAAGCGGGTGGAGGCGTTCGCTGCCGAGTACTTGAAGGTGCCGAAGGGCACCGGGGCGAAGTCACCGTTTCGGTTGCGTCCGTGGCAGTTGGACATTGTGCGCAAGCTGTACCCGATGCGCGGTGACCGGCCACGTCAGGGTGTGGTGTCACTGCCTCGCGGTAACGGCAAGTCCGGTCTGGCCGCTGTCCTGGCCCTCTACAGCCTGTTTGCCGACGACGAGGAAGGTGCACAGGTCCTCATCGTCGCCTCGGACGAACGTCAGGCCCGAATCGTGTTCAATGCTGCACGCCGCATGATCGAACTGGACGAGCGGCTGGAAGAACAGGTGCAGATCTTCCAGGACCGTATCCGTGTGCCGCACACCGATTCGGAGCTGCGCCCGTTGCCGGCCGAACCGGGGGCGTTGCAGGGGTGGGACCCGTCGCTGGTGGTGGTGGACGAGCTGCACGTCGTCACCGAGGGTGTGTACGACTCCATGCTGTTGGCTGCGGGTAAGCGTGAACGGTCCCTGTTGCTGGCCATCTCGACGCCGGGTGAGTCCACCGATTCGATTATGTGGCGGCTGGTGGAGTACGGCAGGGATCACCCGGAGGACACCGCGTTTCGGTTGTTCGAGTACGCGGCCCCCGAGGGGTGCGCGTTGGATGACGAGAAGGCATGGAAGGCGGCTAACCCTGCCCTCGGGGACTTCCTGCACGTTGATGCTGTACGTGCCACGTTGCGGACGACTCGTGAGCCAGCGTTCCGCCGTTACCGGTTGGGGCAGTGGGTGGGGCAGATCGACCGCTGGCTGCCGTGGGGTGCGTGGGAAGCGTTGACGGACACCGCCCGTGTCGTGGCTGACCGTGACCGTGTGGTCCTGGCGTTCGACGGGTCCGCCTCGGGTGACAGCACGGCCTTGGTGGGCTGCACCATCGGCCCCGATCCACACGTTTGGGTGGAAGGGCTGTGGCAGGACGAAGGGGACAAGCAGTGGCGTGTCCCTCGCGGTGACGTGGACGCCGCGATTGCCGCCGCGTTCGAGCGGTACGACGTGGTGGAGCTGGCCGCCGATCCCTGGGGTTGGCGGTCCGAGATCGAAGGCTGGTCGAAGCTGCACGGGGAACGTCGGGTGTTGCAGTGGAACACCGCCGAGGCCCGCCGTATGGCACCGGCTACCGACCGTTTCTATGCCGCCGTTGCAGACCAGGCCGTCAGCCATGACGGGGATTCTCGCCTGGCAACCCATCTGGGCAACTGTGTTGCCAAGTCCACCGCCCTCGGTGACTTGGTGCACAAGGACAAACGCAATTCCCCTCGCAAGATCGACGCCGCAGTTGCGGCAATCGTGGCGCTCGACCGGGCGTCATTTCACACCAATGCACCGGCCCGAGGCCGAGTTCGGAGCTTCAAATGACCAACGACCTGTTGACGAAACTTGTGCAGGACCTCGATGGACGGCAGGCGAAACTTGCCGAACTCGAACGGTATTACGCCGGTGAGCAGGCAATGGCGTTCCTGTCCCCGGAGGCCAAGACTGCCCTTGGTGACCGGTTCACCCGTATGGCGTCGAACCTGCCCCGGTTGGCGGTCACCGCGTTGGCGGAACGGTTGCGGGTGAACGGGTTCACGGTGGCCGGCGAAAATTCGCCCGAACTTTGGTCCTCGTGGCTGTCCAATGACTTGGATCAGATGGCGCCGATTGCTCACCGTGAAGCCCTGTCGTTGGGCAATTCGTACGCGATTGTGTGGGCAGGTGCCACCGGGAAACCGAATGTGAGTATCGAATCGGCACGGCAGACCGCCGTGTTGACCGACCCCGGCAGCCGGGAGGTCGTGGCCGCTGTGAAGCGTTGGCAGACCACCACGGCAACCGGGCTGCCCGACAAGACGTTTGCCGTCGTCTACGAGCGCGACAAGATCACCCGGTACGTGTCCAACTCGACCACCACGGCTGCGTTCACCGCAACGGGCACCATCGACAACCCCCTCGGTGTGGTCCCGGTGGTGCCGCTGCGCAACGGTGACCGCCTACTCGATGACGGGGCATCGGAAATGCAAGACCTCATCCCGTTGGTGGACGCGCTGAACAAGTCCCTTGCCGACATGCTGGTGGGGTCCGAGTACTACGCGAGGCCCCGACGTTGGGCAACCGGACTGGAACTGGTGGATAACCCCGAGACCGGGGAAGCCGAGAACCCGATTCCCGAGGGCAACCGGACGATGGTCAACGAGTCCCCCGAGGGCAAGTTCGGCAGCCTGCCTGCCGCTGACCTCGGAGCCTACGAAGCGTCGGTGCGGGTGATCCTGTCGCAGATCATGGCCGTATCCGCGCTGCCCGCTCATTACGTGGGTGCCCTGGCCTCGACGCCGCCGAGTGCGGACGCTCTGCGTGCTGCCGAGGCATCGTTGACCGCCCGCGCCGAGGCGAGACAGTCCGTGTTCGGTCGCAGCTGGGAGCAGGTGGGCCGTCTCATGCTGGCCGTCGAAACCGGTGCTGCCCCGGAATCGTTCGATGTGCGGGTGCAGTGGGCCGACCCCGCTACCCGGTCGTTGGCGCAGGAAGCCGACGCCGTGGTGAAACTGTTCACTGCGGGACTGTTGCCGGCATCGGCTGCCCTGTCCCGCCTCGGATATTCCGATGACGAAGTGAACACCATTCGTGCCGCCCGCCGTGCCGAAGCCCTGGACTCGCAGGCTGTGAACCTCGACGGACTGGTGTCGTGAGCGACTACACCGACACCCTGAACATGCTTGCCACGTCCACCGAGACTGCGGTTGTTGCCCTGTACGAGCGGTTCCTGGCCGGGGAAATCACCGAAGCCGAGTTCGTGGAGTTGGGCACTGCTGCCCTCGAAGTGGCGAACGCACGGGGTGCAGCCCTGGCAGACCTTGCCCTGGCAACCGCGCTGTCGGTGCAACGCGAAACCCCGGTGCCGACAGTCGGGTTGTCTACGACCCGAACCAAGGCCACGGCACGGCAGGTGATTGTCGAAGCCCTGACCGAGCCGGGGGACACCACCGAGGCCGTGCGGGTGGCCGTGCGTGCCGAAACCCTGGCAGGGGCACAAGACGCCTACCACGAAGGAATGCAGGAACAAGGGGTCACAGCATGGACCCGAGTACTCAACTCGGGTGCCTGTGAGCTGTGCCAAGACTTGGCCGGGGATGTTCTGCCCGGTCACGCGGAGATGTATCACCACAAGGGCTGCGGTTGCAGTCAGAAACCAGTAGGAGAAGAACCACATGGAAACAGCACCCGAGCAGGCCGTAACCGACGCAACCGAGACGGACGCACCCGAGGCACCCGAACAGACCGCACCGGAGACTGACGCCCCCGAACAGGAGACCGAGCCGGACACGTTCCCGAGAGCGTACGTCCAAGAGCTGCGCAGCGAGAACGCCAAGTACCGGGACCGGGCCAAGAATGCGGACGCCCTGGCGCAACGCCTGCATGTGGCTCTGGTGCAGGCAACGGGGAAGCTGGCCGATCCCACAGACCTACCGTTCGATGCCGCCAACCTCGATGACCCCGAGGCCTTGTCAAAGGCCATTGACCAGTTGCTCGACGCGAAACCGCACCTGAAGTCCCGGCGCGTGTTCGGGGACGTGGGGCAGGGTGCCACCAGCAACAACGGTGGTGGGGTGGACTTGGCCGGCCTTTTGCGTTCCGCCGCAGGATAGGCACGGTTCCCGGTTCCGTAGGAACCATGCGGGAACCGGGAACCGTGGGTACTACTTCTTTCGGTTCCCGGTTCCGGGGTACTGCATACGGAACCGGGAACCGGGATACGTAAACCCCTTGGGGGTATGCTGGCGGGGGTGGTCCTGGTGGCCGCCCCGCCATTGTCGGTCTGGCACCGAAGGCAATTCCCCCATCCCTTCACGTGCCAGGAGCACCACATGACTCTTTCCACCACCACGACCGCACTCATTCAGTCGCAGGTCGCCTCGGTCCTCGTGCAGCCGCTCGAAGCCGCGTCTGTCGTCCTCGCCTCGGGTCCGCAGATCTTCGACTCCTCGGAGCCGCTGCGCATCCCGAAGGTCACCGCAGGCACCGCCGCAGGATTCGTGGCCGAGAACGCCGAAATCACTGCCGCTGACGTGGCGTTTGGTGAAATCAACCTCATGCCCTCGGACCGAACCAGCATCAAGGCACTGACCAAGTTCAGCAATGAGATGCTGCGTCAGTCCGTCGTCGGCCTCGACGCCACCCTCAAGACCCGACTGGTCAAGGACGTATCCAACGCCCTCGACACCGCCCTGCTCACAGGTGCCGGCACCGCGAACAGCATCACCGGACTTGTGAACCAGACCGGCGTCCAGACCGGGGAACTCGACGTGACCAACGCCGACAGCCTGCTCGACGCAATCGCCCTCGCACACGCCGAGGAAGTCACCCCGAACCGGTGGTTCCTCTCCGGTGCCGACTTCATCGCACTCCGCAAGCTCAAGGAAGCCACCGGCAGCTCCAAGTACCTGCTCGAATCGAACGTGCACGCCGATGCCACCTACAGCCTGTTCGGAATCCCCGTCACGGTGACGAACAAGCTTGCCACCGGTAAGGCCATCCTCGCGGACATGTCACAGGTCGCCGTGGTCCGCGATATCGACCCCTCGGTGACGATCCTCCCCGAACGGTACGCAGAGTTCGACCAGGTGGGTATCCGTGTGGTCACCCGCTACGACCTCGGTCTGCTGCACCCCAAGGGTGTTGTCGTCCTCACGGATGCGGTCTGAGTATGGCTGCACCTACCGCCGCTGACGTGGCGAACCTCCTCGGCTTGGGCGACGACACGGAAGTTGTCGCCCTCGCCGGGGTATGGCTGCCCGTCGTCACCGCACAAGTGAAGGCGTACACCCGAGGCCGTGGCTTCACCGAGGGTGTACCCGATTCGGATGTGGGGTTGGTGATCGTGGCCAGCACCGCCCGAGGGGTGGCGAACCCGGAGAACATTCGTTCGGAATCCATCGGTGACTACTCCATCTCACGGCAGGTCACCGAAGGGTGGACGTTGCCCGAGTTGGCGATCCTCAACAGCTACAGGAAGCGGGCCGCATGATCCGTCCACGTCTGTTGCCCCACAGCATCACCTACAAACCCTTGCAGGGCAATGGTCCGTACGGTCCCGTTTACGGTGACCCGGTGACCGCCCGTGCACGGGTGCAGTTTCAACGCCGCATGGTTCGCACTGCCGACTCCACCGAGGTGATGTCAGCGGCCACCATCTATTTCCGCCCCGGCAACAACCCCGGTGTCGGTGGACTGGTGACCCTGCCGGACGGTTCGGAACGCGAAGTCATCGTGGTTGCCGAGCATGTTGGTGCACGGGACGTGGAACTGGTGACCGTAGACGTGGGCTGACCCCGGCAACGACTGTGCCCCCGCATCGTGTGATGTGGGGGCACAGTTGTTTCGTAGGAACCAAGTTGCTTTGGTGCACTGATGTGGAACGGTGGGTCACCCTCTACAGATTCCGAATCGAACCCTACGGGTGCCGGTGTCGAATCCCCTTCCCCAGAGCTGCCCGAACACCATGCCCTCATAGTCCATCTGAGCCAACACGTCTGGCCGACTGTCAGCAAGGACAGCCGGTTTCGTTGGACCCACCAGACTCCGTGCACTGACTCTGTTGGGTGCCCGGTGCCGTTCACCGGGACTGAGGTTCTGCCGGACGGGGCTGGTTAACGTCGGGCGCCCGCAGAAAACGACGTAGAGCGGACTAGCTGACGAACCAACCGAGGGCAACGCATAGGCGCAGGACACCGATGGTGGCCGCGTACAGGCCGAGGATGATTGCGCAGGTGAGCAGACGCTCGAACCGGTGCGCAGGTACAGTGATGGAACGGTTCATGACGGACCTGACTTCCGTTGTGCCGAGGCCCTGCAAGGTGTTGTCCGCACCGAGCGGGGCCGTTCTATTTCGGCAGTAGGGAAGAGGCGAAATGCACGCCGAGTGCACGCCGGGTGATTCTGCGGAATAACCGCAGGTCAAAGGGTGCCCTCGGCAGGATTCGAACCTGCGACCTACCCTTTAGGAGAGGGTTGCTCTATCCCCTGAGCTACGAGGGCATGCGCGTGCGCTAGGTGAGTGTATCGGCAACGCTGTCGACCACGCACACCGTGGGGTGGGGGCATGATCGAGATGGAAATCGACAAAGTCCGAGATGTAGTTCGACAAAGTCGAGGAGCGTGCACATGAATACCGCAGACGCGTTGTCAGCGGGACCGCGCGGTCGTCGAATGCTGCTCGCGTACGCGCTGGACGCCGAACGAGCCCTGCGACCCGAACCTGATGACGACTCATTCGGTTATGCGGTCTTTCTGGCCTCGTATCATCTTGACGCCGGCCGAGGAACCTCTCGGGTTATGTTCGGGCCTGGTGCAGAAGAGGCGATGCAGACCGTCGTCACTCCGGAAGAGGTTGCCCGTCGTCTGGCCGGGGTCCCGCTTCCCGAGGTAACCGACGTCGCGCTGCGCTCGGCCCTCTCTGATGCGACCGATGAGGCGCGATACTGGCAGCCACCGGACGGTGAAGACATCCTTCTCGCAACGGGGGCCGTGTGGCGTGAGCTTCGGCGAGTTGCCGAGCACATTGCACTATCCCCGCATACCCAGTGGTGGTCGACGGGTCTGACCGCCACTGATCAGTGGTCGGTGGGATGGGATGACGACAACGCGGGCTGTTCGGATTCGACCACCGCGAAACACCTCCGAGGCTGGCGTGATCGCACTGTCGAGTCGGAGGCTCTGGCCGAACGGGAACGCCCGGTGGATCCGTCGGCGAACTGGTCCGGTGAGTGGTGGTCGAAGCCACCCGTTCGGTGTTCGACACGGACGGTGTTCGACGGAACGCCGGCGGGACTGTGGTTCGTCGAGGACGACATGGGATTCGAACGTGCCGTCACGTGGCCCGTACGCATTCCGTCCGGCTCCGCGGTGTACGAGGTCGACGGCGCAGCGGCGTGGGCCGAGCTGTGCAGACGGTTCTCGGTCGAGGTCACCGCGCAGAAGCGACACGACTGGTACCGAACCACCGGGCGACCGGGGCGATGGGTCATCCCCGACTGGGAGCGGCTCGCCGAAAGGTACACCGGCGTCCATCTGACGGTGACGGGATACCTGGCCGCCGCAGGCACCGCGATCGAGGTCGATGCCGAAACGTCAAGCGTCATAGCGGGATGGGCTCCGGACGAAACCTATTGGCTCACCGATACTGCGGATTCGGACGTCGATTCCGTCGACTGGGCGCTCGACGACAGTCGGGATCGCCCGGTCTGGGTCGCACAAGGCTGACTCATCGTTGCCTCGTATCACGTGCACGATGCACGGCATAACGCTCGCAGGCAGTCAGCCCACGTGGATGCCTGCGTCGGCGAGGAAATTGCGGGCGCGGCCCAGCTGCCGGTCGGTTGAAAAGACTCGCCACTGGTCAGTGAGGAGTCGCGCGCCGGCGCACTCCGGCCGGAGGCCGGCAGTGTTTCGGTGCCGGAGGCCGGCAGTGTTTCGGTGCCGGAGGCCGGCAGTGTCTCGGTGTGCTCGGCAGGATTCGAACCTGCGGCCTACCCTTTAGGGGAGGGTGGCTCCATCCGCCTGATCTACGAGGGCGGGGGACTACGCGAACCGCCGATTACAACTCGGATGACTACAACTCGGATGATTTGGGCTTTCATCCTGGTCGCGGTGTCCCACGGTTGCCCGAATCAGATTTGGAGGCATCGTGTCCGGTGAAGGAACCGACCGCATCGATCCATTCGCCCTCCCGCGGGTGGGGACGGTCGCCGAACAGTTCCAGTCCTACAACGTGGAGATGGTGGAGGTCACTGGCGGACGATTCTGGAAGCCCTACACACAGGCTTCGGAGGACTCGGTCGAGGCGAGTGGAAGCGACACCCAGGGCAACGAGGGGATCCCTGCCGGGATGGACCCCGGCTTGTACGAGTACCGGCCGCCGATCGACCTGTCGCACCCGCGGTTGCGGGCTCTGGCTGCGGCTTTGGCCCCGGCGTACGTCCGAGTGAGTGGCACGTGGGCCAATACCGTCTTTCTTCCGGCCGAGGGTGAGGACGCGGCGAAGCCGCCGTCGGGGTTCTCCTCGGTGCTGCGCCGTGACGAGTGGGCCGGTGTCGTGGCCTTCGCCGATGCGGTCGACGCCGGAATAGTCACGTCGATGTCCATCGGATACGGCAGCCGAGACGACAACGATGCGTGGACTCCACAGCAGGCGCAGCGTTTGCTCGACCTCACTACGGAACTCGGCGGCAGCATCGTCGGCGCCGAGTTCTTCAACGAGCCGACGATGGCCACCATGGGTGGTGCCCCGGACGGCTACGACACCTCCGCATACGGAAGGGACTACGAATCGTTTCGCGCGTTCGTGCGCGATCAGGCACCGGATTGGCTCGTGCTGGGGCCGGGGGCAGTAGGCGAAACGCGGAGCGGCGGTCTCGCCCTCACCTACGGTTCGTCAGGTGTGCTACCGACGGACGACCTGCTGACCGCATCCCGGGACCAGGGGAGTTCGCAGGTCGAGGTCGACCGGTTCACCTTCCACCATTACGGCGCCGCGTCTGCGCGCTGTGCCGGCGTCGGCATGCCGGGCACGTCCGCAGCCGAGGCCGTGACGGCGCAGTGGCTCGCCCGCGCTGACGACACGCTGGCCTTCTACACGGACCTGCGGGATCGGTTCTGCGGCCGGACTCCGATGTGGTGCACGGAAACCGCTCAAGCGGCCTGCGGCGGCGATAGGTGGGCGGGCACCTTTCTCGACACTTTCCGCTATGTCGACCAGCTCGGACGCTTCGCTCTCGGCGGTGTCGAGGTGCAGTTCCACAACACCCTCGCCTCCAGCGATTACGGGCTGCTCGACGAGAAGACGTTCGCCCCCCGCCCCAACTATTGGGCGGCTCTGCTGTGGCGGCAATTGATGGGCACTGCGGTCCTCGACGCCCGTAGTCTGCATCGCCCGGGTCTGTACGTGTACGCCCACGCGTTCGACGCCCCCAACGAGAACAGGGTGACCGTGGTGTTCGTCAACACCGGCCTCGACAGGTCGCACCTGGTGACCTCCGCGGTAGGTGGGGACCGGTACACGCTCTCGGCCCCCGACCTCGAGGGTGTCGACGTCAACCTCAACGATCGGCCGCTGCGCCTCGACGGCGACACTCTGCCGTCCATGGTCGGTGAGCCTTTCGAGGCAGGTTCGGTGGAATGTGCGCCGGCGACCATCACCTTCCTGGCGTTCTCCGACACGAAAGTCGAGTGATCGAGTCAGCCGTCCACCCAGAAGTTGGATTGCCCGTGAGTATCCTTCCTCCGGTTCGGCGCCCATCTCGTCGTCGCTGCTCCGAGGGTGACTGTGCCGATTCACGGCATCGTCGCCGACCGCGGTGATAGGTTCTGGCTGGGCCGGGGTACTGCACTGGGTGCCAGCGTCCGGTGACACGGAGAGCGGAGTGTGCCGAGGCCGTTCATGCCGAGGAAAGAGGTCTGATCATGCGCAGATTCGTCGCCGTACTGGTGATGGTGGTGTCGTTCACGATGGGCGGTGCAGCAATAGCGCAGGCGAACCCACCGTCACAACCACCGAGTCCGCTGTGTGTGGTGATCGGCGGTCCCATCTACCTGATCCAGAAGAGTATCGATCCCTATGGGTTGTCGCAGGATCCGCTGGCGGTTGCGCTGCGGAACCTGCAGTATCAGGTGTGCTTTCAGTGACTCTGCGCCCTGATCGCAGATCCCATCCAGCGGCGCAGGTAACGCCGTAGTTCTTCGTCGGTACGTGGCGGATTGCCCGGCGACACGAAGAACGACTGCATGGTTCGCAGGATGTATTCGACGAGTTCGGCGAGAGAAGGCTCGTCGTATCCGTGTTGTTCCCAGTCGACGTCGAAACGCCTGATCATCGTCATGCCGAGGGCCTGCGCCTCGCTGGAGGTCAGGCCGTCCGGGTGGGCGCTCGAGTAGCTGCCGGTCAGCAGAATGCCCAGGTGTGGGATGCGGCGCACCTCGGCGAGCGTGAACACGACCCCCTCGGTCATTGCCTCGGCGGGATCTTCCAGTCCAGCGACTCGCTCTGCGAGCCGATCGAGAAAGCCGTCGACGGATGCGATCGCCGCCGCGCGCATGAGCGCGTCCGCGCTGGGGAAGTATCGGTAGACGGTTTGTCTGATGACACCGAGAGTCTCCGCGACGTCCGCGATGCTGATGGCCGAGCCTGATCGTGCGATCAGTTCGACTGCGACGGCAACGATTCGACGCGCCGCTTCTTCGTCGTTCGCAGGTGGACTCCCACCCCAGCCGCGCCTTCGTGTCACCGCGAAAAACTACCACAACGGTCCTGTGCGGCCGATCTACCAGGGGATACGTGTATCTGTACGCAAATCATACAAACCATTGACTCTTTGTATGGTGACTGTCACTATGACTTCGGTAACACCGATCCGGTGTCATCGAAATACCGACTCGCGGAAGACGAGGTGTCAGGCAGTGACCGACCTAATCGTTCGAAAGATGCGTTTCGCGTTCGCCGAGTACGACGTCCCGTTCTTGTGGAACGAAGAAAATCCTGCGTTCTCGAGCATGTCCAACGCGGTGTCGTTCCTGGCGATCGGCTTCGAGAAGATGATCGTGAACCTGATTCGTGAGGCCATGCCGCTGATTCCCGATCCGGCGGTCGCCGAAGAGGCCGACGCCTTCGTGCGTCAAGAGGGGCAGCACTCGACAGCCCATCGCCAACACGTGAAGGGGCTGATCAGGGCATACCCGCAGCTTCAAGAGACACTCGACGAGGTGATCGGTGCATTCGACAAGCTCACGGCCGAAACCTCGGTCGAGTACCGACTCGCCTACACCGCAGACCTGGAAGCAACGTTCACGCCGGTGTTCAAGCTGATGCTCGACAACGATTCGACGCTGTTTCGTCCCGGCGACGACCGTGTCGCTTCCCTGTTCATCTGGCATTTCGTGGAGGAAGTCGAGCATCGAAGTTCTGCGCTGACCATCTTCGATTCGGTGGTGGGGAGCGACGTCTACCGGATGCGGGTGGCGCCGTCGATCTTCCGCCACGTGCTGTATGTCATCCGGTTGGCGTGCGAGGGCTTCAACAAGCATGTCCCGCTGGAGGAGCGTGGAGTCGACGCACTCTCCATGTTCGCTTCCTACCGGCGGAAGCAGAACCTGAAGAGGCGACTGCCGTTTGTGAGCGCGGAGGACAACGGCACGATGCCCCGCGCATTCGACGATCTACCGCTCCGCGAACAACTCGTCGCGTTGATGGGCATCATTCGCAGTCAGCTGCCCAAGCACAACCCGGACCACGAGAAACTACCTGCCCTTGCCGACGTGTGGTTCGACCGGTACGAGGCCGGCTACGACGTCACCCGCTGGTACACGGCCGACACCATCACCTCGTAGGGAGCGCAACCGATGGCCGATCTTTGCTCGACCACCTTCGACCAACTCTCGACGGCACTGGGCTTCTCGTGCGCGGAGGCCGGTGGACTGGTCGAATTCCGTAACCCGTTCGCGCTGGAGAACTGGACACTGCCGGTGCTCGAACTCACCATCGTTGTGGGCTCCGTCCTGGCGCTCGTGTTCGCGATCGTGCGCATGCGCCGCCAGGGCGATCCGACCAGCCTGGTGCTCTGGTTCGGGGCCACCGCATACCTGTTCGTCATCGAGCCGCCGCTGTACTTTCCGGCAGCGTTCGGAATCGACGGGCACGTGGACACGATGTTTGCGCACAACGTGTTCACAGTCGAGTTCATGTGGGGGCGATTGCCGCTCTACATAATCGCCATCTACCCGCTGATGGCAACCATGGCGTTCGAGATCGTCAAGATGCTCGGAGTGTTCCGCCGATACGGTGTGCTAGTCGGCGCGGTGTGTGTGGGCTTCGTGCACCACGCGTTTTACGAGATCTTCGATCACCTGGGACCCCAACTGCGCTGGTGGGCCTGGTCGACGTCCAACCCGATCAACCAGCCCATGTTCGACTCGGTTCCTCTCCCGAGCGTCGTCGTGTTCGCCGCGCTGTGGCCGATGTCGTTGGCGCTGTGTGTTCAGTTCTTCGTCGGTCGACACGTGGATCAGGGCCGCCGCTTCTCCGGGGCGGAGTTGGTGTGGCGCACAATCGTCATCGGGCTTCTTGCATCGCTGGGCACCTTCGTCCTGCCGATCCCGGCAACCGTCCTGGGTATGGGAAGCGACACGATCCGGGGGATTCTCTACGCAACCGAACTAGCGGTGGTTGCGATCGTCGCCGTCGTCGTCCTGATTCGTCAGTGGGACCGGATGCGGCGAAGAACGTTCGACGGCCCCGCTTACGACAACCGATTCGTTCGGATCTACAGCGTGATCTACCTGTTCGTGATGGCCTTGCTGTGGGCTTCGGCACTGCCCGACTATTTCGGTGCCGTCGACGGCGTGACGAGCAACGGCGATCCCATCGGCAACCTTTGGTACGGGGTGTCGTGCTTCGTGGTTGCGGTGCTCTGTGTATTCGCGACGTTCACCGTGCCGCACGCGGCGCGCACGAACACCCGAGCGGCGACGGGCGAATACGCGCAGGTGTCCACGGCCGAAGAGGTGTAACGAAATCTCTGCCTTTCCGCGATATGAATCTCGAACACACAGGAGGCTGTGGTCTGGGACACGCTGACGTGCTTACACTGTTCGACGGCCCCGAATCGGTACGGCGGGTGGTCGGCCGGTTCGAGGCGCACGTTTCGAACGGACAGGGGGAGTGCTCGATGACGAATATGGAGGCCGGGGGGCGCGAGATGTTCCCCCTGACCAAGGCGCAACGCGGCCTGTGGGCCGAGCAGCTGCGCGATTTGGCAACACCGTTCGTGATCGGGCAGTACCTCGAAATTTTCGACGACATCGACGTCGATGCGTTGCGGCATGCAGCGAGGGCTGCTGCGATCGAGTTCGGTTCGGGTGTGTTGCGCATCGTCGAGGTGGACGGCGAACCCTTCCAATTCGTGGACACGAGTCCCGAGCGGTGCGTCGAGCTCGTCGATCTGACCGGTCACACCGACCCCGTCGGTGCGGCACATGACTGGATGCAGTCCGATTGTGCGACTCCGGTCGCTATCACCGAGAACCAGCTGGTGACTTCTGCCTTGCTTCGGGTGGGGCGTAATCACTACTTCTGCTATGTGCGGGCACATCACCTGGCGTTGGACGGTTACGGGGTCATGTCCATGGTCCGGCGAACGGCGCAGCTGTACAGCGCGGACATCGCCGGCACACCGGCACCACCGTCGAGGGCGCAGGACCCGAGCAGTCTCGCCGACCTGGAGGAGCGCTACCGCAACTCGCCCCGATTCGGTGACGACCGACGGTACTGGCGGGATCGGTTGTCGTCTCTGACCGTCGAGGACGAGCGCCGGATCATGGCTACCGTCCCGCGCAAGTGCACCGCCGAGCTGAGTGCAGCACACCGGCGTGACCTGGAGGTTCTGGCGGGGGAGACCGGCGGTTTGGCCGCCGTGGTGATCGCGGCGCTTGCTTCGTTCTTCGCTGACCGTTCCGGCCGATCCGACGTGGTCTTGGGGCTCACCACCTCGGGACGGACCAGCCGGATCATGCGGGATTCGGCCGGGTCCTTCGACAACATCGTGCCCTTGTTGCTGCCGGGTGTATCCGATTCTCCTGTCGATACGTTGATCGACTCGGCTCGGACCACCGTCTTGGGAGCCCTGCGACATCAGCGCTATCGGTTCGAGGATATGCAGCGTGATCGTGGTGTGCCGCCGTCCGGGCGACCCTTCGGGCCGGTGGTCAACCTGAGATTGAACGAACGGGCAGTCGAGTTGGCCGGCCATCGTGCTGGTGTGGGGATGCTGACGTCCGGCCCGGTGCACGATCTGCAGGTCGACGTCTACCACGATGGCCTCGGGTCACTTCATATCGATCTTCTCGGTAACAGCCGAACATACGGCGCCCGAGAATTGTCGGACCTGCATCGGTCACTGGTGCGGTTCGTCGAACAATTCGCTGCGCAGGCCCGCCGACCCGTCCGCAAGCTGGTGCTTGTTCCGCCGCTCCCTTAGCCTTTCCGGCGAATATTCGGTCGAATCGGACATTAGTCGGGGATGGCGCACGCGCAGTGCAACTGCCGCGTACCTTACGAACATCCCAACTCGAGGATGACGAGGAGAGCGCATGTCCGATAGCACGGTGTCCGTGCAGGCGAGTCCGGAAGAGCCCGCCGGAGAACCGCACCTGCAACGCCAGTTGTCGAACCGACATATCCAGTTGATCGCCATCGGTGGCGCCATCGGAACCGGCCTGTTCATGGGCTCCGGCAAGACGATCTCACTGGCCGGGCCGTCGGTGCTGTTCGTCTACATGATCATCGGCTTCATGCTCTTCTTCGTGATGCGGGCGATGGGGGAGTTGCTCCTGTCCAATATCCGGTACAAGTCGTTCTCCGACTTCGCTGCCGATCTACTCGGTCCGTGGGCGGGCTTCTTCACCGGGTGGACCTATTGGTTCTGTTGGATCGTCACCGGTATCGCGGACATCGTCGCGATCTCCGGCTACGTTGCCTACTGGTGGCCGGACCTGACGTTGTGGGTGCCCGCATTGGCGGCCATCCTGCTGCTTCTGGCCCTGAATCTGCCCACTGTGAAGGCGTTCGGTGAGACCGAGTTCTGGTTCGCGCTCATCAAGATCATCGCCATCGCCACGCTGATCGTCGTCGGCTTCGTGATGGTCATCGGCAACTTCACCGCACCCAACGGGACCGAGGCGGCGTTGAGCAACCTGTGGTCCGACGGAGGCATGTTCCCGACCGGTGTCATGGGCTTCGTCGCCGGCTTCCAGATCGCAGTGTTCGCGTTCGTGGGTATCGAATTGGTCGGAACGACCGCAGCCGAGGCGAAGGACCCCGAAAAGAACCTGCCGAAGGCGATCAACTCGATCCCCATTCGCATCCTGCTGTTCTACGTTCTTGCCCTGTTCGTGATCATGGCTGTGACGCCGTGGCGTGAGATCAGTGCCGAGAACAGTCCCTTCGTGCAGATGTTCACGCTCGCCGGTCTCGGCATTGCTGCGTCGGTCGTCAACTTCGTGGTGCTCACCTCGGCAGCTTCGTCCGCGAACTCGGGGATCTACTCGACGTCGCGGATGGTGTACGGACTGGCTCAGGAAGGCGATGCGCCGCGAGCGCTCGGCCGGCTCAGTCGCCGAAAAGTGCCGGCGAATGCCTTGATGTTCTCGTGCATCTTCCTGCTGTCGGCGCTCGTGCTGCTGTTCTCCGGTGAATCTGTGATCGAGGCCTTCACTACGGTCACGACCATCTCGGCGCTGCTGTTCATCTTCGTGTGGACCATGATTCTGTCGAGCTACCTGGTATACCGCCGTCGTCGTCCCCATCTGCACGAGGCGTCGAAGTTCAAGATGCCCGCCGGAGTGGTGATGTGCTGGGTGGTGCTGGGCTTCTTCGCCTTCATCATCTGGGCGCTGACCCAGGAACAGGACACGCTGCGAGCGCTCCTCGTTACCCCGTTGTGGTTCGTGGTGCTGACTGTGGCATGGGCGATCATCCGGCGTAGGCCCGACCATATTGCCCGTTACCAGGCGTTCAAGGCGGAACTGGAAGCACACGACAAGATCAAGAACGGTTGACCTTGGTGTCCGGGTGTCCTGGTGTCCGCCTTGCCCGAACGAATTCGGCCCTGGTGAACGGAGATTAGAAGTCCTCGTCGATGCATGCCAGACGTTCGCCGGCATCTCCGGCCACTCCGGGGCCGGTCATGGTGTGCTCGGCATGTATCACGAGTGAGTTCGCTTCGTCGTCGCGAAACTCCCAATCGACGGTCGTCGACACCTGAGCATTACCGTTCTCGTCTGTGGTGAAGTCGAGCCAGATCTCGTTCTGTGGGTTGGCGTAGGTCGGATCCGTCGACGGATTCTCCGGTGTGGCCGCGGGGTCGACATTGTTCTGGTAATGCGGTCCTGCGTCGGAGGGCTGCGGCCCGCACGGGCGCGTGTGCACGTGGGCTCCGAATTCGCGGTTCGGTGCGAGTTCGGCGACGTCGAGCGTGACTGTCGTGCTGCCGTCTTCCTCCTCGGTTTCGACGTCTACGGTCGAACCCACTGGGACTGCGGCTTCGTCGTAGGTGAAGGCGGTGTCGCTGTCGGTGTCGTCTCCTGGCAACTTGAATGCTCGTGCGCCGATTGATGCCGACGTGTCCGCGGTTGTCGTTTCGGCGGATGTCGGAGGTGTCTGTACAGTGGTCTGCTCGTCCATTGGTTCGTCGTCGCTGCTGCATCCGACGGCGACGAGGGCGGTCAAGGTCATGGCTGCGATCAGTGGTCCGCGTCGTGTGTGCATGGTCGAGATGTACCCGGAGTGTGGGTTGGCGAATCCGACGACACGACATTTGCATCTCGTGATGCAAGGTGCGGCCGGGCTGCAGGTCGACATCAAGAACGGGTAACGGTAGC
Organism: Rhodococcus quanlei; assembly: GCF_055231015.1. Classification (NCBI taxonomy): domain Bacteria; kingdom Bacillati; phylum Actinomycetota; class Actinomycetes; order Mycobacteriales; family Nocardiaceae; genus Rhodococcus; species Rhodococcus quanlei. Next base: position 107,216 of record NZ_JBUYWD010000016.1, read on the forward strand.
GCCCACCTATATCAATTTGTTACATTACGTCGCGAAGGCAGAGGGGCACGCGCTCGCAGCGCGAGCTGTATTCCGACGACTGACGAGGTAGCAACTGTGGGTTCTCACCACCGCGCGGATAATTCATCCGTCCCGTTCGCAATCGATCCGAACGCAGAACGTGGACGTCACCGCGACCAGAGTGGTTCGCCTCTCGGCCTCAAAGCCGCAACGGTTGCCGCCGCGACGGGGGCCATCGTCACCGGCGGTGCGCAGCTCGGAGCTGCCACTGCGGCAGCGGCCCCGGCGCCGGCGCAGTCGTTCGAGGCGACCCCGGGTGATGCTGCTAACCACGTCGGACAGTCGATTGCCGGTCTCCCGTTCGAGGTTCCGGCCGGAATGATTCCCGAGGGCTTCGAGATCCCCGAGATTCCGGCCGATATCGCTGATATTGCCCCCGGTCTGCAGCAGCAGGCAGCTCAGGCTCAGCAGTGGCTCGACTCATTGAACCCGCTGCAGCCCACCACGGTGCAGCCGGTCTCCGGCACCTTGACGTCGAGCTTCGGTTCGCGCTGGGGAGCTCACCACGGCGGACTCGACGTTGCGGCCCCCATCGGAGCGCCGGTGCTCGCCGCGGCAGACGGTCAGGTCATCGATGCAGGCCCGGCAGCAGGATTCGGTCAGTGGGTGCGTGTCCTGCACGACGACGGCACGGTCACTGTCTACGGTCACGTCAACGATTACTTCGTCAATCCCGGTCAGCGTGTCGAAGCAGGTCAGACGATTGCGACGGTGGGCAACCGTGGGCAGTCCACCGGCCCGCACCTGCACTTCGAGGTTCATGATCAGGGCGGAATGAAGGTTGATCCGGCGCAGTGGCTGCGGGCGCGCGGCGTAGCGGTCACCTGGTCGGGTGCCTCCGCCGTGTAGGTTCGCCCGAACCGAGATTTTCCCAGAGTAGGCCCGGCTTCTGCCGGGCTTACTCTGCTTCCAGTTCGGCGTCGTCGCGGAACACGAGTGGGCCGGCGTCCAACGCAATAGCCCACCGCTTCGAGACTGCCCAGTCACGTCCGTATTTTTCGTTGTCGATCTTCTCCACGCCCCCGAACTCGTCGACAATTTCGCCGGCCTCGAGTGGGCGCTTCTTCTCGCGGACGTCGGGATCGGTCGAGTGCCGCGTTTTCACGCGCGCTCCCACCGCGAATTCCACCTTCTTCTTGGGGCCGGTTCCCGCCTTCATGTTCGATCCTTCCGCTCGCTGTTGTCTGCTCTGAGATTAACTGGTGATTGGCTCTCCGTGTGGGATGGGTCGATATGCTGTGACTAGGGTGGTTGCAGACCGCCCGCGAATTCGGGGACAGGAGCGCGTTCGTGGGTACCGAAGTGACGGCGCGCGCATTCACTCCAGCCGATCGCCGCGCCTTCCGGGAGAAGGTGCGCCGGTGCTCGGCCGCTCTCGAACGCATGGTGTCGGACGGCGCCTTCACCGACAATGTGGTGCCACCACCACCGCTGCTGGGTATGGAGATCGAATTCAATCTTGTGCACTCGAATATGCAGCCGGCGATGTCGAACCTCGAGGTTCTCGACGCCATCGACGACGAATCGGTTTTCCAGACGGAGTTGGCTCAGTTCAACGTCGAGATGAACGTGGCACCCGCTCCGCTCACCGGAGACGGCGTGGCGGAACTGGAACGTAACCTGCGGGCATCGTTGGACGTTGCGACCGCTCGGATGACGCGACACGACGCCCAGCTCGTGATGATCGGTATGTTGCCTACGCTGAAGTTCGAGCATCTCGGCCGTGACAGAATCACGGAGAATCCGCGCTTCGAGTTGTTGAACGATCAGATCGTCGCGGCTCGCGGCGAGGACATCGAACTGGATCTCGGCGGTGTGGCCCTCTCCGGGCACGCCAAGGAGCATCTCGGTGCCGACGTCAACTCCGTGGTTCCGGAGGCTGCCTGTACGTCGCTGCAACTGCATCTGCGGGTCGCACCAGAATCTTTTGCGGCGCATTGGAACACGGCGCAGTGCCTGGCCGGGGTGCAGGTGGCCACCGCCGCGAACTCACCGTTCTTCGCGGGTATGGCGCTGTGGCACGAATCCCGCATTCCCATTTTCGAGCAAGCCACCGACACCAGACCGTTGGAGCTCGAGAATCAGGGCGTACGGCCTCGGGTGTGGTTCGGGGAGCGGTGGATTACGTCGGTCTTCGATCTGTTCGAGGAGAATTCCCGCTACTTCACGGCGCTGCTGCCGGAGGTCGCCGATGCTGATCCGCTCGATGATCTCGATGGGGGACGTGTTCCGGATCTACACGAATTGCGGATGCACAACGGCACGATCTACCGCTGGAATCGCCCGGTCTACGACTGCGCCGACGGGAGCCCCCACCTTCGAATCGAAAACCGAGTATTGCCCGCCGGGCCGACGGTGCTCGACACGATGGCCAACGCTGCCTTCTACTACGGAATGGTTCGGGGACTCGTCGATGCGGAGCACCGCCCATGGGCGGCGATGTCGTTCGATGCCGCCGAGGAGAATCTCTACTTGGGTGCCCGGTTCGGGATCGGCGCGCAACTCTACTGGCCGGACGTCGGAAAGGTGCGCGTCGACGAGTTGGTTCTTCGTAGGTTGCTGGCGGTTGCGGACGAGGGCCTGACGTCGTACGGCCTGGATACGCAGGCGCGCGATCGCTATCTCGGTGTGATCGAGGGGCGGTGCCGCACTCGGCGGAACGGGGCCACGTGGCAACGCGGCCAGGTGACGAAACGCGAGCATGCCGGCCAGTCCCGGGAACAGGCACTGGCCGGCATGCTCGGTGATTACGTCACCCACATGCGAAGCGGAGAGGCCGTGCACACCTGGCCGGTGTGACGGCGCTCCACGTCAGGCCGGCGAGGGTGCGCCTGCCCAGCTGTCCGGGCCGAACACCTCGTAATGGATGTTCTCTGCGGGAACGTCTTTCGCGAGGAGGGCCTCCCGCATCCCGAGCATGAAGGGCAGCGGTCCGCACAGGTAGGCGCGGGTGCCGGGTGCGATGTCGAGTTCGTCGAGATCGGCTCGGCCCGCTTTCAGGTCCGCTTCGGGGTTGCGGACACCGAGGTCCTCGTACCAGCGGTGCATGGCAGCCGACGGCAGACGACCGATGAGCTCGGTCAGCTCCAGGCGGTGGGCATGGTAACTGGGTGAGCGGTCCGCGTGAACGACGCTGACCTTCCGGTTGTCCTCGCATTCGGCGAGGTGGTTGAGCATTCCGATCATCGGGGTGCAGCCGATACCCGCGGACACCAGGAGAAGTGGTGCATCGTCGTCCGCGAGTGTCAGATCACCGAACGGTGTGGAGACGGACAAGGTGTCGTTCTCGAAGACGTTGTTGTACAGGAAGTTCGACACTTCACCTGCAGGGATCGTGCCGTCTTCGAGATTGCGTTCGGCGATGCGCTTGATGGTGATGCGCCAATCACCATGAGCCGGGGCGGAGGACAGGCTGTACTGCCGAATCTGCCGCGCACCGTCGGGAAGATTCACACCTATCGAAAGGTACTGTCCGGGAACGAACGTCGGCAGGTCCGAACCGTCGGTGGAGGTGAGTACGAACGACACGGTGTCCGTCGACTGATGAACGCGCTCCGCGACACGGACCTCGCGCCACACCTTGCCGACCTCGACGCCTGCGGCTTCGTACAAGCCGGCCTCCATCGCGATGAGGGTGTTGGCCATCAGCCAGTAGACCTCGTCCCAAGCCTGCGCGACCTCGGGGGTCACCGCGTCGCCGAGCACCTCGACGATGGCGGCGAACAGGTACTTGTGCACCACCCAGTACTGGTCGGGTTCGATTCCGAGAGACGCGTGCTTGTTGGCGATACGGGACAGAATCGCCTGCTGGCGCTCCTTGTCGGGATCGAGTTGCAGGGTCGCGAATGCGGCGATGGCGCCGGCGAGCGCCCGCTGCTGGTCGCCCTGCTTCTGGTTTCCGCGGTTGAACAGGTCGCGTTCGAGTTCCGGATGGTCGGCGAACATCTTGCTGTAGAAGAGCTTCGTGATGTCCCCGATCGCGGCACCGACGGCGGGGAGGGTGGCGCGAATCGTCTCCTGCGATGCGGGCGAGAGCATGGCAATTTCTCCAATCATCGAGCGGAACTGTCTGTTCCAGTACCGGTTTGAGGGGCGAGGGTTTCGGGAGCACCCACGCCGGGAAGGGCGAGAAGCACGCCGCGGCTCGGCGGTGCGGTCAGGTCGGCCACGGTCACCGTGTCGAGCGATGCGAAGAAGGCTTCGCGTGCAGATTTCAGGACGGAGCGCAGACTGCACGCGGCGCGTAGGGGGCAGGGGTTCGATCCCTCGCACTCGACCACCTCGCCTTCGCCTTCGAGGCGGCGGGTGATCCATCCGACAGACGCCGTGCGGCCGAGTTCGGTGATGGCGAGGCCGCCACCGCGTCCACGACGAGCATCGACGACTCCCATTTCCGACAGACGCGTGATCACCTTCGCCACGTGTGAGTAGGAAATCGACAGCTGCTGAGCGATCTCCCTGCTGCTCGGGCGGGTATCCGATCGGTCGACCGCCAGGCGCATCACCACCCGGAGTCCGAGGTCGGTGAACTGTGTGAGCTGCATGAACATCACGATAGGTTAATTCGCATCGCAGATGCGAATTATGTGACAGGTGTCTCCGGAGGTCTATGGTGAGGGCATGAGCGCAGTCGACGGAAACAGTGTGGTTGTCGGTGTGGACGGGTCGGAGCATTCCAAAGAGGCGCTCCGCGTGGCAGCGAATGTTGCGGCGAAGCGAGGTCTGTCGCTGAAGATCGTTCACGCACTCGACTTCGCCCCCTACGGATTCGGGGGTCCCTACATCGACGCGGGCGGCGTGTTCGAATGGATCGAGGCGAGCGGCAAATCGATTCTGACGGACGCCGTGACGGCGGCCAGGGAACGGAACTCCGATCTGGACATCGAAGCCGAGATGTCCATCGGCAACAGTTCCCAATGGTTGGTGGAACTGTCCGAGACGGCGCGAGTGGTCGTAGTCGGAGCCTCGGGGGTCGGGGCGGCCACCACAGCACTTCTCGGCAACAACACCCTGAGCGTGACTACTCATGCGCACTGTCCCGTCGTGGTGGTGCGGGGCGAGATCAGGCCCGATGCACCGGTCGTCGTGGGTGTCGACGGCAGCCCCACCAGTGCGCGGGCGGTGGCAGTCGCTTTCGAGGAAGCATCGTTACGGCAGGTGCCTCTGGTCGCCGTGCACATCTGGAGCGATCTGGGGCTGCGCACCTTCGACGACCCACGTGCTGCTGCTCTGGTTCCGGGCCGCATCGAGGACGAAGAACATGCTGTGCTCGCGGAGGCGCTGGCCGGCTGGCAGGAGCAGTACCCGACCGTCGAGGTGAGACGTAAAATCTACATCGACAATCCGCGGGCGCGCCTCCTCGAATGGTCGAAGGAAGCGCAGCTCGTGGTCGTCGGAAGCCGTGGCCGAGGTGGGTTCCGGAGCATGCTTCTCGGTTCGACGAGCAACAACCTGATCAGCCATGCCGAGTGCCCTGTCGTGGTGGTGCGGCCCGAGCCGAACTAGGGTCAGAGCAGAACTGTCGGTCGACGATTGAGGTACAGCGTGCGTATCGGAATGAGCTTGAACTACAGCGGCGGTTTCGCCGAGACGGCCGCCGAGGTCGGGGACCTCGAGAAGGCGGGGCTCGACATTGCTTTCGTTCCCGAGGCGTACTCGTTCGACGCGGTGAGTCAGCTCGGTTACCTTGCCGCCAAGACGTCCACCATCGAGCTGGCATCGGGCATCTTCCAGATCTTCACGCGGACACCCAGCCTCACCGCCATGACGGCAGCGGGGCTCGACTTCGTGTCCGACGGCCGCTTCGTCATGGGCATCGGCGCGTCCGGACCGCAGGTGGTCGAGGGTTTCCACGGCGTCAAATACGATGCTCCGCTGGGCCGCACCCGTGAGGTCGTCGACATCTGCCGCCAGGTGTGGAAGCGCGAGAAGGTGCAGTACGACGGCAAGTACTACCAGGTGCCACTTCCCGCGGACAAGGGAACCGGGCTCGGCAAGCCGCTGAAGCTGATCAACCACCCGGTGCGTGAGCGCATCCCGGTACTCATTGCGTCCATCGGACCCAAGAATGTAGCGCTCACCGCGGAAATCGCCGAGGGCTGGGAGCCGATCTTCTACCATCCGGAGAAGGCCGAGAGCGTGTGGGGTGAAGCCCTCGCCAAGGGCAAGGCCAAGCGCGACCCGAACCTCGGCGACCTGCAGGTGTACGCGTCCCCGGCGCTCGCGATCGGCGACGACGTCGACCACATGCTCGACTGGGTTCGCCCGAGCCTGGCGCTGTACATCGGCGGCATGGGCGCCAAAGGTAAGAACTTCTACAACGACCTCGCGGTGCGATACGGCTACGAGAAGGAAGCAGAGACGATCCAGGACCTCTTCCTGTCGGGCAAGAAGCAGGAAGCTGCTGCAGCGGTCCCGGACGACCTGGTCCGCGCCGTGTCGCTGATCGGCCCGGAAAGCCACGTGAAGGAACGGCTCGCCGCGTTCGCCGAATCGGGCGTCACCACGGTGAACGTCACACCGTTCGCTGCCGATCGTGCCGGCCGGGTTGCCCTCATCGAGAAGTTCCGGAAACTGTGCGACGCCTGACCTGAGAAGTTCCGCCCACAATCGGCTCCGACCCGCCATGATGGAGGCACATCGGGAAGGAGTGGATGAAATGGGTGGCACTCACGAGAGTCGTAACGAGCCGATCGTGGTGGCCGTGGACGGTTCGGAATCTGCGTCGGGCGCCGTGGTGTGGGCGGCACGTGCGGCGCAGGCATCGGCCCGTCCGCTGAACATCGTGACGGTGGTACACATCCCCGGCTTCTACTACTCCGAACCGTATCTGGCGGAAAGCTTTCGGGACGAACTCGAGGAATCGGGGCGGGTACATCTGGCGGATGCCAAGAAGCTTGCACAACAGACTGCGGGCCCCGGAGTGAACGTCACGACCGAGGGATACCGGGGTCGCGTTGCGAACACCCTCGTCGAGTTGTCGAAGTCGGCACGGATGGTGGTTCTGGGCTCGCGAGGGCACGGCGAATTCACCGGTCTGGTGGTCGGATCCACCGCAGTTGCCGTGTTGTCACACGCGGAGTCGCCCGTCGTGGTGGTGCGCGGCCGTACGGTCGACGGACAGCCTCCGACCGATGGGCCCGTCGTCGTGGGTGTGGACGGGTCGCAGCAGAGTGAGTCCGCCACCGCCGTCGCCTTCGAAGAGGCGTCGGTGCGGGATGCCGAGTTGGTGGCTGTGCACGTGTGGAGTGACGTGAGCGTGCAGCCCAGCCTCGGCGCGGTCCCGGAGGACCCGCACTGGAACCGTATCCAGGCGGACGAAGAACTGGTGCTGTCGGAGCGTCTCGCCGGTTACCGGGAACGGTATCCGGACCTGTCCGTGCGGCGGATGGTCGAGCGTGACCGCCCCGTCCGGGTGCTGAGTGGCCTCGCCGAGGAAGCGCAGTTGATCGTGGTCGGACACAGGGGACGCGGCGGGCTGACCGGAATGCTGCTCGGCTCCACCAGCAACGCGTTGGTTCACACGGCAGACTGCCCCGTCATGGTTGTTCGGGCCTCCGACTGGGCCTGATATGGGCTACCCGAGCGGGGACACCCGATGCCACCGTCCGGCGTTATCCCATCTGCGCCTGCCACATCCAGTGCAACTGTTCGAGTCGCGCCGCAATCGCAATGAACAAGTCTTGCGTCACCGGATCGGCGGTTTCGGTGACAATGATTCGTTCGCGTAGACGCTGCACGATCGTGTCGATGTTGTCGACCATGGAGGCTATGACGTCCGTATCGTGCATCCAGCCGTCGCCGACGCCCTTGGCGCCGGTATCGCGTGCAACCGTTGACGCGCGACCGTCAGGACTCACGCCGATCGCGGTCGCGCGCTCTGCGGCGTCGTCAGTGAAACCGCGTGCAGCGGTGACGATTTCGTCGAGGGCCAAGTGAACTGACCGGAAGTTTGCGCCGATGACGTTCCAATGGACTTGTTTCGCGATCAACGTCAAGTCGATCAGGTCGACGACTGTGTCCTGTAATGCCTCGCCGGTGATCTTCTGGCTCTCGGGGTCGAGGGTGCTGGTGATCGGGTCTGACATGACATCAATTCCTTTGCAGTTGAGAGAACAGGTCGATCGAGTGCGCAGCCCAGATGAACTGGACTGGCGTCTAGGCGGTTACCGATCGGATGAGCTTGCGATTCACGAATTCCAGAATGCCGAGGTTGGAGAGTTCCCGACCGAATCCGGAATTTTTCACACCGCCGAACGGCAACCGAGGATCCGTCCCCGTCGGTTCGTTGACCCATACCATGCCGCTTTCGATACGGTTGGCAACCTCGTTTGCCTTGGTCTGGTCTCGGCCGATGACGGTCGCGCCGAGACCATAGGCCGAGGAGTTTGCCAATGACACCGCCTCGTCGACGTCGGAAACGGAGTAGATGACAGCCACGGGCCCGAACAACTCTTCGGAGAAGGCCCGCATCTGCGGGGTCACTCCTGTCAAGACGGTGGCATCCACGAAGGCGCCCACACCGTTCGGGCCCCGATTCTCCGGGCGGCCCCCGCCGGTGACCACGGTGGCACCCTTGTCCACTGCGTCTTGTACCTGTTCGATGAGGTCTCGAGCTGCCTGCTCGGACGAAAGTGGTCCCAGCGTAGTTTCGGGATCCAACGGATCGCCCGGCTGCAGTGCGCCGAGTCGATCAGAAATCTCGGATACGAACTCCTCGAACATGATGTCAGGAACGAAGAAACGCTTCGACGCAATACAACTTTGGCCGGTGTTGGCCATTCGTCCGGGAACTGCGGCATCGACAGCAGCGCTCACATCGGCGTCATCGAGCACCACGAACGGGTCACTGCCGCCGAGCTCGAGGATGCACTTCTTCAAGTGTTTCCCGGCCAGTGCGGCAACTGATGAGCCGGCGGCTTCGCTGCCTGTCAGTGCGACGCCTTGAACGGCAGGATGTTTCACAACGCGTTCGGTGTCGCGTGTTCGCATGAAGATATTGGTGTACACGCCCTCCGGTACCCCTGCGTCGTGAAACAGCTCTTCCAATCGCGCAGCCGTGGTGGCGCAGAGCTTCGCATGCTTCAGCAGGATCGTGTTGCCCGCGATGATGTTGGGGCCGGCGACGCGGACCACCTGGTAAAGGGGAAAATTCCACGGCTCGATGCCGAGAAGAACACCGAGCGGTTCGTTGACGACGCGGGCGCTACCGTTCTCCACATCGATATCGGTGGATTCCAGAAATTGTGGTCCGTTCTCACCGTAGTACTCGAGAATCCTTGCGGCCAGGTCCACCTCGAATTTACTCTCGGCGATGAGCTTGCCCATCTCTCGTGTGATGAGTGAAGCGAATTCTTCCTTGCGATCGCGTAGCAGTTGCGCGGCGCGAAGAACCACGGCGGCACGCTCACCGATCGGCACTTCGCGCCATGTCTCGAACGCATCGTGGGCGCGGTCGACAACCGCATCGAGTTGTTCGAGTTCAAGGTACGGAAACTCTCCGACGGTCTCGCCAGTGTAGGGGCTAACGGATTCGAACGGCTCGGGATCCGGTCCGGTGCTGCTCATCGGTTGTGCATTTGTCGAGGTCATGAAACAGGTCCTCCCTCAGGTTGTCGAATGTCGAGAGAATTGGTCTTGGAGAGAATTACGGAGGGTGTCGTCGAGGGACGCTCGAACGAGGACCGCAGCGAGCAACGCGAGTTTGTCGTCGGAAACCAGGTCGGCGAGCTCGTCGTTGCCGTCCGGCAATCCAAGACTTCGTGCTCCTTCGACGGCGCGTTTGTCGAAATGCGGACGGACCCAGGGCCACACCTCCTGTACTTCTCGCAAGAAGATGTCTGCACCGACCGGCCCGATACCGTCGAATTCGGTGAGCAACTGCTTTGCTTTGTCGACTCGGTACTCCGATAGTTTCGCCAGCCGCCGCAGATCGTCGTTGTAGACACGTTTCATTCGGTGGGCATCGTCATGCAGCTGGGTGGCGGTCCGTTCGTCGTAACGCACGTAATGAGCGCGACCGAACGCGTCGACAACATCTGATCGCTTCGCTTCCCGTGCTGTTCGAGCGGACGTGATTCCTTTGCTGCGCAGTTCCTTCGACGCAGCAACCGCTATGTCTGCAGAGATGCGAGCGCTCAACAGTAAGCTCAGCATGAACAGACGGAACAGTGGTGCCGGCGTGTTCTTCAGTCCAACTTCCGCATCGGTAGCGTAAGTATCGCCGCCGTTGTCCAGAAGAATCCTGGCCTTTTCTACGTCGTTCACAGGTCTGAGTCCGTGGGTACGACGGAATCGGGTAACAGCGGCATCGGCCCCTCCGATCGCTCAGCAATCGATTGGCGTCCGCCTTCGAGTTCGCGGACTTACGAGGCTGCTGGTCTCAACCACCTACGATCGACGGTACGCGCCGAGTGTTTCTCCTTCAAGGAGTCACATCAACCTCTGTCAGGCGTGCCCGCTCATGGTCGACGGATTGCCGGAATTGTGTGCGAAGGGGTGGCGCCAACTGCGTCCCCGGTCAGCTCCGGCTGGCCGACCATGGCTGTGATCGGTGTTGATCGGTGCTGCATCACTGCGTGCATGCTCGAGATCGTGGCGGGCCGCACGGCCGCGTCGAGCAGTTCTACGGGAGCCGGCCAAGAGCACGCTCAGGCCGAACATGCCCACTGCGCCGACCACAACGCCCCAAAGAAACAGCATGCCGGTGGTCGAACCGGTGACTTGGTACCCGAAAACGGAGAAGTCGTTGGTCAGCGCGTGTGCGTCACCGCTGTTCGTCATGACGCCCGCCACACCGACGACCACTGCCGCGATCAGAATGATCAAACCGATGATAACCATGGTCACTCCAGAAGGACTCATCCCCGAACATCCAGTACACGCCGCTATCCGAGGAGTGTCAACACCACGGATCGACCCCTTGTCGCGCATACTCGGTGCTCTCCAGTACGTGGTCAGCCGCCCACCGCTGAAGGCGGACAGTGCTGCCTCAGCCAAAGCCGAGGACCCGAACGGTGCGGAACGGTTGCTGCCATGTCGGTTTCGACGGCCGATAATAGGGTCTTGCCGAAGGTTTTCGGGCGCATCTTCCGCACGAGATCGGGGTCGGCTGCCATGTCCTGCAGTCCAACGGCAGTTCCATTGGCAGGTTCCTCTCTGCCGACGTGTGGCGCTGTCTGTTTACGAAGAGCGGCCAGGGGTAAGCGGTGTCGAACGTACCCCGACCGGAGGAGCGCAAGATGCGAGCTTTGGTGTACAACGGCCCGAAAGACGTGTCGGTGGAGAACGTTCCGGACGCCGCGGTCGAGGAGCCCACCGATCTGGTGGTCAAGGTGACGGCGACCAATATTTGCGGGTCGGACCTGCACATGTACGAAGGCCGCACCGACATCGAACCAGGCTCGATCTTCGGTCACGAGAATCTGGGCGAGGTTGTCGAGGTCGGCGCGGGGGTTCGTTCGCTCGATGTCGGTGACAGAGTATGCCTGCCGTTCAATATCGGATGCGGTTTCTGCAACAACTGCGAGCGCGGACTGACCGGGTTTTGCCTGACCATCCACCCACCGGCGGCCGGCGGTGCTTACGGCTACGCCGATATGGGTCCCTATCCAGGTGGGCAGGCCGAGTATCTGCAGGTGCCCTATGCGGACTTCAACGCACTTGTGCTTCCCGACGACAGCGTCGAGAAGGAGAACGACTACGCGATGCTCTCCGACATCTTCCCGACTGGTTGGCACGGGACCCGGCTGGCGAAGCTCCAACCCGGTGAGACGATCGCCGTCTACGGTGCGGGGCCGGTTGGAATCATGGCTGGATACTCAGCTGTTTTACAGGGTGCAAGTCGCGTGTTCGTGATCGACCACATACCCGAGCGGCTCGAGTTGGCCGAACGGTTCGGCGCGGTGGGCATTGACGCCAACGACGGCGATCCGGTCGAACAGATCAAGGAGGCGACGGATGGCGCGGGAGTCGATCGCGGAGTAGAAGCGGTCGGCTACCAGGCCCACGACACAGAAGGCAACGAACGGCCCAACATGACGATGAATGCACTGATCGACGTGGTCAAGCCGACTGGCGGTATCGGTGTGGTGGGGGTATTCCTCCCGGAGGATCCGGGCGCGAAGGACGAACTCGCCCGAAAGGGTCAGTTGGCCTTCGACTTCGGAAAGTTCTTCTTCAAAGGTCAGACCATCGGCAGCGGGCAGGCGAATGTCAAGGCATACAACCGCGCGCTGTGTGAACTGATTCACGAGGGAAAAGCGACACCGGCCCGGCTGGTGTCTCACAACCTCGGGCTCGCCGAAGCCCCGGACGCATACCGACACTTCGACAACCGTGAGAAGGGTTGGACGAAGGTCGTGTTGAACCCAGCCAACGGCTGAGGAGGCAATCATGGCAAACGACACCATCGGCTTGGCCGACGCGCATCGAATTATCGATGCGGCGCAGCGCAAGGCAGAAGACCTCGGACAACCACAGAACGTCGCGGTCGTCGACTCGGGCGGCAACCTGGTGGCCCACATTCGGATGGACGACGCCTGGATCGGCAGTGTGGACGTCAGCATCAACAAGGCGTGGACAGCCCGGGCATTCGACACCGAGACCAGGACGCTCGGCGAAAACAGCCAGCCGGGCGAACAGTTCTACGGGATCACTGCCAGCAACAACGGGCGCGTCATGATCTTCGCCGGCGGCATTCCGCTGCAACGCGGTGGTCAGGTCGTCGGCGCGATCGGAGTCAGTGGAGGTACTGGGGAACAAGACCAAACCGTCGCCGAAGCAGGCGCGGCAGCATTGTGACAAAGTAAGCAGCTTTGTGATGAAGCACCAATGAAAGAGAGCGAACGCGATGCGAATTCGTACCAAACGCAAGAGCATTGGCAACCTACTCGCTCATCGAAGAAGTCGAAAGACACTGGCTTCCCCGCCACCATCGACGCCCGCTCGCACCGTCGGGCGCTTTGCACTTGCTGGAACGCTAATACTCGCCGGCACGAGTCATTTATTCTGGGCACGCGACACCTTTCGCGCCCAAGTGCCGAAGTCGGTGCCGCTGGACGAAGACGGCACCGTAATGGCATCGGGCGGGATAGAGGTCATGCTCGGTGCGGGTCTTGCACTGTTTACCCGCGATCGGGTCCTCGTGGGACGGCTGGCCGCGGCATTCTTCGTCGCCGTGTTCCCAGGGAACATCGCCCAATTCATTCACAAGCGAGATGGCTTCGGCCTCAACAACGACACGACGCGATTCGTACGACTACTCTTCCAGCCGGTGCTGGTCGCTTGGGCACTGTGGTCCACCGCCGTACCACGTCGACCTCGTTGAGATCGGGTCGATCTCGGTGAAGTCGTCTTGCTGATCGATTTGTGTGCACTCGTGCCGGGTACCCGGGCGACGGCAACGAAACCGACGGGCGGAGCGAATGATGAAGATTGGTTACAAACTTGCCGCTGAGGCTTTCGGTCCTGATGAGCTGATCCGCCAGACGGTGTTGGCGGAGAAGGCCGGCTTCGATTTCGTGGAGATGAGCGATCATTTCCACCCGTGGCTCGACAATCAGGGACATTCTCCCTTCGCCTGGACTGTGTTCGGTGCGATGGCGGCGAAGACCGAGCGCATCGAGTTGGTCAGCGGTGTGACTTGCCCGACGATGCGGTACCATCCGGCGATTGTCGCCCAGGCAGCAGCCACACTCGCGCTGATGTCGGATGGTCGGTTCACCCTCGGGGTCGGCTCCGGTGAACGGCTCAACGAGCACGTCGTCGCCCAGGGCTTCCCCGATGCCGCTCGGACTCGCCACGAAAGGTTTCGCGAGGCGCTCGAGATCATCCGATTGTTGTGGAGTGGCGGCTATCGCTCTTATGACGGCAAGCATCTGAGCTTGGACGACGCGCAGGTGTTCGATCTGCCGGACCAGCCTCCGGTCATTGCCGTCGCGGCCAGTGGAGCGGCGTCGGCGCGTATAGCCGCGGAATTGGGCGACGGACTGTTCGCTACCGAGCAGAAGCCCGAGATCGTGGCGAAGTTTCACGCGTCGGGTGGCAGCGGTCCGCGCTACGCGGAGGTGCCGATGGCCTGGGCGGAGGACGAGCATTCCGCTGCACAAGCGGCACTGGACACCTCGCGCTGGGCACTGACCGGATGGAAGGTGATGAGCGAGCTACCCAACCCGGTCAACTTCGCCGCGGCGACCACGACGGTGCGTGAGGACGACATACTCGGCAAGTTCGCCTGCGGCCCCGAGCCCGCACGCTACGTGGATGTCACGCAGGAGTATGTAGATGCGGGGTTCGACCATCTGGTGATGCAGAACGCGGGCCCGGATCCGGATGGCTTCATCGACTTCTACCAGCGTGAACTCGACCAGAAAGTCCGAAGTCTGACGCCACGGCGAAACAGTGAGGCGAGTTGACGACATGAGTAAAACCCCCACAGTCCCGTATCCACACGTCTACATCGACTCGGACGGGCACAGTCGCATTCACCATTGCACGATGAAAGCGTTCACGCTCGACAGCGTTGGCCCGGATGTCGCCGACCAGTGGATGAACAAATTGGGCGAGGACATCGCATCCGTCACTTTCTCGGTGCGTCCCGCCGGATGGGTGGGGGACTGGCATCCCAATCCACATCCGCAATGGGTGGTCCCGCTGTCGGGTCGTTGGTTCGTTCAGACGCAGGACGGTACCCGTATCGAAATGGGGCCAGGAGAGATTCACTTAGGGGAGGACCAGAATTGCCTCCCCGACGGTGACGGAAACGTCGGCCACCTGTCGGGCACTGTCGGCGACGAGCCGTGCGTGCAGATGATGGTCGCGCTTGCGAGTGCCCCCACACGAGATCAACCCTGCAGGTTCTCGTGACTCGGTCAGTATCACCGTCATCGGCAGGAAGGGTGCTCCGTGCTGCAGGACCGGCGCGCGAAGTGGTCGTCTCGGACATCACGGTGCACGACGACCGTCTGCGATCGGTGTTCGGCCCCGAATCTCGCCTGCTGAGTCTGTTCGACGACGCGCTGGAGCGAAGGTCCTGTATGGAGTGCAAAGGCTGCAGAGCTGGTGTGGAGCGACATCGAGTGTCGACAGCTGTTGTGTTCCCTTGCAATGGGTGTGCTCCATGCCGAAGGCTCGCGGCGCTACATCGAAGCGCTGTCGACCTACACCCGCCGCCGGATGGACCAGGCCATCGGCTCGCTGCGGTGTCCGCACTGCCAGGGCAACGGCGAGATCTCCCTGGATGTGTAGTTCCTCCGGGATGTCGACATCGTATGTCCCACCTGTGGGGGCGGCCGCTACTGCCCGGCAGCGGATCGGTATCGCCGTCCCTCCGCCACCGGTAACGGAGATCTGTCACTGGCTGAGTTGTTGGCCACGACCGCCTGCGAAGCGGTCGACCATGTCAGCGATCTGAGGAAGGTGTGCACACGGCTCGAGGGGGGTGCTCGACGTCGGCCTCGGGTACCTGACGCTAGGCGAGGCGGCCCCGGCACTGTCCGGCGGTGAAGCGCAGCGAATCAAGCTCGTTTCGGAGATCGATCGCGCACAGACGCGAATGCTGTTCGTACTGGACGAGCCCACCGTCGGGCTACACCCACTGGACGTGCGGGTTCTGATCGGCGCTACTGGAGCAGGACGGAACGGCGGTGACGCTGACGGGGTCGCGTTGTGGTGGCCGGTGCTCTTGAGCCGTCTCCGACTGCGAGGAAAGCATCACCGGCCACTACCTGAGAGAGCACTTCCGCTCTACGCGGACCTGATCCGCAGCCGAGTCTTAGTCGACAGCAGCACGGGCGTATGTGGTGTTCGGCAAGGGACACCGTCGTTTCGACGATGGAATCGCCGGGATCTGCACTGCGGGCGAGTCGTACGCGGTAGTGGCCGTCCTCGATCGTCACGTTCTCGTGGGCGAAAGCGGTGTGGGAGAGCCCGGATTCGACGTGGTCGAGTCGGGAGTCATTGCACGACGCGGCAGCTGGTCGACATCGCGCGGAAGGGTCCTGTCGGTGCGCGACGACACGGCTGTGGAGTGCTGGCGCATCGTCGAGCCGGTGCGAGAAGCCGGGCGTGACGACGTGGTGCCTCAGCAGGAGGACACGGTGGGCAGCACGGGACTCGGTGGCTGCCCGCTCACCGGGTTGCCCGGAGACGCTTCGTGTATATGAGTAACCTGGACCCGCCCTGTCCAGGTCGGTCGGGTTCACCGCGGGCCTCGTCGACGACCAACGGCTTGCGTAAGGCCGAGCAGGTCAAGATGCAAGTCATGCTTATTGTTTCGTCCTTCGGGTACTCATGAGCCGAAAGCAGTCTGGGGGATGACACAGGAGCAAGCTCATGGTGGGAAGCATTTTGATCACAGGGGCCGGGACTGGTTTCGGTAGGGATGTCGCGCTGCGACTGGCCGAGCGAGGCCACGATGTGATCGCTGGAGTCGAGATCATCGCGCAAGTGTCCGACGTGCGTGCCGAGGCCAGGAAGCGGGGAGCCCGCTTGCGCGTCGAGAAGTTGGACGTGACGGACCCGGCCGATCGCGAAAGGGCGTGGTCCTGGGATGTGGCTGTGCTGCTGAACAATGCCGGCACCGCCGAAGGCGGCGCTGTCGTAGACATTCCTGCCGCTGCGCTGCGTAGGCAGTTCGAAGTCAATGTTTTCGGCACGGTCCTTCTCACGCAGGGGTTCGCCCGCACGATGACGAAGAACCGTTCCGGAAAGATCGTCTTCATGTCGTCGGTCGCCGGACTGATCACCGATCCTTTCACCGGCACGTACTCGGCATCAAAACACGCACTCGAGGCATTCGCCGACGCGCTGAGTCAAGAACTCGCCGAGTTCGGCGTCGCCGTCGCCACCATCAACCCTGGGCCGTATCTGACGGGGTTCAACGACACGGCGATGGAGCGGTGGAAGGAGTGGTGTGATGATCCGTCGACGCGCGTATTCAATTATGAGCAGTTGGCGTTCCCGCGTGAACAGTTCGGTCCCGAGCCTGTGATCGAGACGACCGTCGACGTGTTGACCGGGGTGAGCGGGCACTATCGCAACGTGGTGCCTACAGAGATGGCCGAAGCGGTTCGGCAGCAAGTGGATGCCTCGTGGCATCGCGAACAAAACGATGGCGGTGCCGCCCGCAGCGAACTGGTGAAGAAGGCGTACGACATAACGCCGGCCACCCCCGCGGACTGAAGTTCTCGGCCGGGAAGCGATCAATCGAGACTGTATCAGTGCTGTGACGAAGGATATGTCGTGATGGAGACAAAGAAAGTTTCGCCCTCGCCGACGTTGACGTCAGCGCGCACTTCCGCGTTCACCCAAGTCGGTGCGACGCTATGCCGACTGCACAGTGATGGGGAGGCGGCACGGTGACGACGTTGGCGTCTGATGGCGTAGAGATACGCTTGGTGCAGGTCTGCGCTCAGCTTCGTACGGTTGCTAGGTCAGCCGTTGTAGGTGACAAGAGCGCTGTGGTCTACCGGCCTGCCACGCCGATTCAGCAATCGGTGACGGTAGGTGCCCACGAAGCGAATGAGGCTTGACGACGAGAGGTTGAGTTGTGGGCGCACTGCAAGACTTCATCACCGGAGCGTCCAGTTCGCCATGGGTGTACGCAGCGTTGCTTGCTGTGTGCATCATCGATGGGTTCTTTCCGCCCGTGCCGAGCGAATCCGTGATCGCGGCGCTTGCTGCGATCGGCAGCTCGACGGGACAGCCATCTGTCTGGCTTCTCATACTGACGGCGGCGGTTGGGGCGATTGCCGGTGACAACATCGCGTACACGATCGGGCGGGCAGTGGGCACCCAGCGTTTCGGCTGGATGCGAAAGCCCCGGATCGAGAGAGCTTTGGCGTGGGCGCGGCGAATGCTCGATACGAGGGCAGCAGTATTGATCGTCACCGCACGCTATATCCCGGTAGGCCGCATCGCCGTCAATATGACCGCAGGGGCGACGGAGTACCCGCGACGGAAGTTCGTGCCGTTGACTGTGGTCGGCGGCGTCAGCTGGGCGCTGTATACGGTGGCGATCGCCACACTCTTCGGCCAATGGCTCAGTGATCGACCGCTCCTCGCCGCCGTCATCGGAATTGCGTGCGCCATTCTTCTCGGGTTCGTCATCGACCGGGCGCTGCAGCACTATTTCGCACGAAGCCGGGATGACGACACCAAGGATGATAACGATGCCAAGGAACGCAGCGGTCAGACGTTGCGATCCTCTGCAGACCATGACCATTGAGAAGCAAGCGAGGTCCGGTTTCACAGTGCGTCTGAATGGTGATTGCTTATACAGATCGATCCCACGCGCGATGCAACCGCAGTGTTGGCACCATCCGATCGAGGAGTGTGGACGCTTCGTCGGCGATCACGACGCCCGGCGCATCCGCTGCGATGTCAGAGGCGGTGAGCAGCTTGCGGCCACCATCGAGGGCACCGATCGCTTTGCAGTGTCGGAAGGCCTCAGCCAGCAGAGTTCTCACGCGTGGGTCCGAGGGCCCGGCCGCCAGAAGCACCGCGTCGAACTCGACCGATCGCATCGTGAGGAAGGTCCGCGACACCGGCACTGTCAATCTACCCGAAGCCAGCTTGCCGCCATGTGGGGCGATTACGAGGGGGACCATCCCTGCGTCGCTCACCTTCTCGAGCAGGGTGGAAATTTCGGTCAGGTCCGCGCTGTCGTCGGCAACGATGCCGATGATGCGTCCGTCGAGCGGCCACTCGGATCCTATCTGTGACAAGGCAGCGCTTGGTGTCGGCGCTTCTACCAGGTCGACGGTGGCCGCAGGGGCGGGGAGCCCGATGCCTTCGGCCACGTGCTCACAGAGTGCCGGATCGATATTTGCGATCACTTGGAGACTACGTTCCTTGACGGATTGCTCGTAGCATTTACCCAGTTCGAATGTGTAGGCAGCAGCAATATGGTCGCGCTCGACCTCGGTGAGACTGAGATAAAACAGCCGAGCTTGCGAGAAGTGGTCGTCGAAGGTAGCTGCTGCATTTCGTGTTTTCGCTGACGCTGGTAGCTCGGCGGGTACTTCGATGTAGGCACCCGTTCGAGACCCTGCCATGAATGGGCACCCGCCATCGATAGAATTCGGATGGTATGGGGCAACCCCTGGATGGACACCGCTCTGGTGCATGCCGCCTCGGAACATGTCGTTGACCGGGGCGTGGGGCCGGTTGATGGGAATCTGTGCGAAATTCGGGCCACCCAAGCGCAGAAGCTGCGTGTCCAGGTAGGAAAATAGCCGGGCATGGAGCAGCGGGTCATCGGTCACGTCGATCCCCGGAACGAGATGGCCCGGATGGAATGCCACCTGTTCGGTCTCCGCGAAGTAGTTCGTCGGGTTCGCATCAAGGGTCATGACCCCGATCGGCTGCACCGGTGCGAGTTCCTCCGGAACAAACTTCGTGGGATCGAGGAGGTCGATGCCCTCGAACATTTGATCGGGAGTGTCCGGGAAGACCTGGATGCCGAGCTCCCATTCGGGGTGGGCGCCCGACTCGATGGCGTCGGCGAGATCCCGCCGATGAAAATCCGGGTCGAACCCGTTGACCAGCTGCGCTTCTTCCCACACCAACGAGTGCACCCCGAGCCGTGGCTTCCAGTGGAACTTCACCAAAGTCGTGTTGCCATCGGCATCGACGAGGCGAAACGTGTGGACACCGAAACCCTCCATCATCCGGTACGACCGTGGGATCCCCCGATCCGAGATGTGCCAGAGAGTGTGCGCGGTGGCCTCGGTGTGCAGTGAGACGAAATCCCAGAACGTGTCGTGTGCGCTCTGACCCTGAGGTATCTCGCGGTCCGGATGGGGTTTGACCGCGTGAACGATATCGGGGAATTTGATGCCGTCTTGTATGAAGAAAACCGGAATGTTGTTACCTACCAGGTCGAACGTTCCCTCTGACGTGTAGAACTTCGTCGCGAACCCGCGGGTATCGCGGATAGCATCCGCGCACCCAACCGAACCGACGACGACCGAGAAGCGCACGAACACGGGCGTTTCCACGTCCTTATCGAGGAACGCAGCCTTACAGACCTTGTCGGCTGTCCCGTAGCCGCGGAAGGTGCCGTGTGCTCCGGCCCCGCGTGCGTGCACGACCCTTTCCGGAATTCGCTCATGATCGAAATGCGTGATCTTTTCTCTCAGGTGGTGATCCTGGAGAAGCGTCGGACCCCGTTCACCCGCCTTGAGTGAGTGGTCGGTCTCGTACAATCGCGCGCCTTGCGCAGTGGTCAGGTAGGCGCCTTGCTGGCCGCGAGCGGACTCTGGGCCATTCCACGGCGTCCCGGTGGCCGTGCGAGGCCCGGGAGCGTCCTGATCTTGTTTCGGCGGCAACGGCCCGGAGGGATCGGTCGGCTCGTCAACTGAGGGGGTCTCGGAGTTGGGGGATCCGGGGATGGTGGGCTTCTTCGTCGACACGAGGACTCCTTACGAAAACGCGACCGGATTGAACATGCGTTGTCGATGCGCAGAATGCCCGCAGCGCGCGCCTTGAAACTTGTACGGCCGCGACATTTCCGTCTTGGTCAGTATCCGAGCAAGAGTTCGCTGGGGAGTTGTGAGCTCAAGTCGTTGATACTTACACCTGACGTGCAGAGTAGAGACAGTACAGCTCGACTGTGATGTGCGACTTGCTCCGATCCCAGCCCCTGACCTTCACAGGTATCGACTCTGCGCAAGAACTCGTCCACATCGAACTGGTCGGCGTCACTGGCGTGGCCGAGCGCATCGTGTAGCTCTTCGGGCAGCACGTCTGCCAGATGCTCTCTGGCGTCTGCGGACAGCCATTGGCCGAGCACCTCGAGCGTTGAGACCACGGCAAGCTCCGTGAGTTCGGTGGTTGCGAAGTCGCCGTCCTTCTTCACCGCCGCAACGTATCTGGCGTAGTGCATTGATATCGTTCTCTACTTTCTCCGGTAGTGCGGGTTAGGGAGCGGCGTTTGGTTGACCGTTTCGCCGGCACAGATACGAGTGTTCTCGGGGCGCAGAATGCCGAAATATACACGAGCACAACAAAAGCGAAAGCCCTGCTGGGGGTAGAACTGGATCACCGGTTGACATGGCTACACGAATCACCGGTGCACCGCGCTCCGGTGCCAACGTACCGAGAAGTGTTCAGTGGGAAATTCGCGGAGAGGCGCAGCGAAAGGCTCGCGGTCGAATGGGGTATCCGTTGCGGCAGACTACTCGACCGCACCATCTCAAAAGTATCAGCAAAGCTTCTCGATCGTCCAGTCAACCAGGCAAGGCTGATGCAAAGTGCTCCGAGGACGCTATGACCCGAGAGTCTGTTGTGCGACGCGCCGAGGCGACGCTGGTCGATACGGGCACGATCGAACTGAAGATCATGAAGGTTCCTACGCCGCCGTCATCGTCACCGGGATCTGCGCCGTCGCCACCGGTGCCTCGCTTCGGGTGCCACTCTCGTGGTCCGCACTGGCTGGGCGGTGCGTGAGCATGTTCTGATCTCGTGTCCTGTTTTGCGTCGGCAGCGTACGGGTAATGCGCGGAAATCAGAGCGCCGACAGGCGCATGGTCATCACCGAAGGGAGAAAGATGGTGAATACGATCGTTGTCGTGGCTGCCGCGGAGACGGACACGGCCGGCGGAGCGCAGTACCGGGCCACATCAGGCGCGGATCGTGACAGGTCGACCGTATGAGCAGCGTATACGGGCAGTCGTCGGCACCGACGGATCGGTCGGTGGGTCAGTTGATGACGCAACTGTCCGACCAGTCCGCACGGCTGGTTCGCGAGGAACTGCAGCTCGCACGGAGCGAGATGAAAGCCAGCGCGAAGCACGCTGGCAAGGGTGCCGGGATGCTCGGCGGCAGTGGGCTGCTCGCCCTGTTCGGTCTCGGAACCGGGATCACGACGGCGATCGTCGCATTGGGACTGGTGTTGCCGTTGTGGCTGGCCGCGTTGATCGTGACCGTGGTGCTGTTGCTCGCGGCTGGTGCGGGCGCACTACTCGGCAAGAAGCAGGTGCAACAGGCATCCCCGACGCCGGACCGCACCGTGGAGAACGTGCGACGTGACGTTCATGAAGTACAGGAGGCCCGTCACCATGACGACACCGACCGGCCCTGATGACCAGCCGCCGCGCAATGACGGCGGCGACGAGTCGCTCGTAGCCGATATCGACCGCACCCGCGCCGAGTTCGGGCACACCGCCGATCAGCTCGCGCAGAAACTCGACATCAAATCCCAGGCCCAACACACGATGCACAACGCCAAGAGTCAAGCGGATACACAGGCTCGGACGGCGCAGAAGGCCGTCGGTCAGGTTGTTGCACGCGTCAAAGACACCGTCACCGATGAGCAGGGCACGCTCAAACCTGCTGTTCCCGCAGGAGTGGCAGCGATAGCGGCTGTGGTGGTGATCGGCGCGGTGGCGCTGTGGTCGAGGAGGCGGCGATGAGCCGAACCGCGACGAAAACATCGTCACCGAGCACATCGGCGCGAATCCTGTACCGGCCGGTCGGCCTCGTCAGCTCTATCGCTGGGGGCCTTGTGGCCCACGTGATCGTCAAGAAGGTGTGGAGGCAGGGCGCGCCCGATGATCATCCCGATCCGCCAGCGCCCCTCGAGACCGGGTACTCGCTAAAGACGATCTTGGTCGCAGCCGCCGCCCAAGGGGCCATCTACTCACTGGTCAAAACCCTCATCGACCGTGGCGGGGCTCGCGCGTTCGAGCGGTGGGCCGGCGAATGGCCGGGCGACTGAACTGAATGACCGGCCAGCGGAATCCTGATCCCCCAATCCCCCCAATCAGCTGAGCACGGCACCTGTCGATCGTCGAACATTCTTCGCCAGAGTGTTTGTTGTGAGAATGTGCGCGGGGCAGCATTCGTTCCATCCAGCGCTTTGATTGCTGCGCCAAAGGTTTTCGCGCAGCGAGTCGGGTCGCTGAGAGTGGTGGACACCGTCGTGCTCGACGCGCTTCGTGGTGTGTGCGTGATGGTTCACCGTCATCGCATCTCACCCCGTTATGTGCCCCCTACACGCAATCGGCCGCCGCCGTGCAGCCAACGGGGGTGCTTGACCGAACCCGCTGATCCGAGCAATTCGCACCGAGGTCACATGGTGGCCACTGCCGCGGGTCCGGCTGTGGCGCAAGGCTGGCCACAACACTCCCGGCGTTGCAAACGATGCGTACGCCCTGTCCTGATAGTCTTGCGTGTCACGCAACAGGCATCGCGAAAAGCCCTGCGCTACATGGCCAGAGATGTCGATCGTGCCCAGGAACGACTTAAGACCATACCGAACTCGACTTTGCCTTGACCCTGGATCAACCATGGACTACGTCAACTCGTTTCGATGTCGCCGAATTGGGCATCCAATAACGGCTATGTGATACGGGCTGTGGACGTCTTGCAAGATATGGTCACATGTACGACTGGCCGCACCGTTTCGTACGTCCTGGCTGTTGAGTAGGCTTACCGTGTACCTCCTGATCATTGTCGCCACTGTGGCGATTCATCTGGCATTTATCGGATACGTGCTCGGTGGCGGGTTCCTCGCTCTCCGATGGCCGCGTACGATCTGCGTCCACGTCGCTGCCGTCGCGTGGGGGGGGCTACCAACGCGCTGATCGGCGTGGAGTGCCCACTGACTGACGTAGAGCGTTGGGCTCGATCGCACACCGGAATGCAGCCGTTGCCCGACGCGGGTTTCATCGACTACTACCTCACCGGTGTGATCTATCCCGACGGTCCTGCGGTGCTGATGCGGAACTTCACCTTCGCTGTGGTTGTCATCTCGTGGACGTGCTTGCTGCTGGCCCGGGTGCATGGTCGCCAGCCGGGTGTGGTGTCGACGGGCGTTGACCGCGACGACCGCCGGCCAGGTGAACTGTGCGACCACAGCGGCACGCTCGGCGAGTCCGATCATCTCGCCGCCCTGCGCTTCGACCAGCAGCCATATGCTCAGCGCCGCAAGCACCCCACACGCCGCGATCGAGTAACGCATACCGCGAGCGCGGCACGTCGAGCCCTCTTCAGAGATCACCAATAGCGGCCAAACCACCAAGAGCGCCGACCCCGTTACCACCGCAACGATGTGGATCGATACGGATTCGGTGATGTTGCCGTGGAATATCGCGAGCGCCACTCCGCAGGTTGCTGAGCACGCCAACGTCACGCGCGCGAGTGCCGGGGCAACTCGCAGACCCAAAGCTGTCACATACGTGCAGGTGGCCACAGCAATGAATCCTGCGGTCATCACCCAGTGCCCAGGGCCCGACGCAGCGAGGCTGCTCAGCGTTTCCGATACCGGGTTGTACTCGGCCCCCGTAGTGCGCGCGCTGTTATGGCGGTGGAAAGTAGGACTATCGGGGCCGCGCATGCTGACAGTAGGCACCACCATGGCACCGGAGGCTGCGTGCGGTGGGCATGGAAGGCGGGGACGGAAAACACGACCCCACCGAGGCCACCTTGGACAATTGGCCACTCGTCCGACTTTGGATAGTAAGCTGAATGTATCAGTACGTCGGTGTATAGAGCGCAGCGTCGCACCTGATCAAGCGTGGTGGAAAGGGAATGGAGTGGTGGTGTCGAGCCCGAAGCCTGTGCCGGACGAACTGGCCACCGTGTTTGCGCGGATGTCCGGTCTGCTGCTGTCAGAGGAGACGGTTGCGACCGCGCTGGATTTGGTCACCTCCTTGGCCAAGGACACCGTGGCAGAAACGATGGGGTCGGGGGTGACGTTGGCAGATGCGAAAGGCAATCGGACTACTTCGGCGGCGACTGATCCGATCGTCGAGCGCCTGGACGCGCTGCAGTACGACCTCGGCGAAGGTCCATGCCTGGCAGCATGGGCCGGGCAGACGGTCATACGCTCGGAGGATCTCGATCAGGAACAGCGTTGGCCGCAGTGGACGATTCCGGCCCGGCAGGCCGGCGCCCGAGCCGTGTTGAGCGTCCCGCTGGTGGTGGCCCATCGAACGCTGGGAGCGATCAAGGTGTACTCCGATCACGCGGGCGCTTACGACGAGTTCAGTGAGGGCCTGCTGCACCGTTTCGCTGATCAGGCTGCCATTTTGATTGATAACGTGCACACGCTGCAGGACGCCGAACAGCTCAGTGAACGTCTCAAGGAATCGTTGCGCACCCGCGACCTGATCGCCATGGCCAGAGGAATCGTGATGCTTCGGGATGGCCTCGAACCGGAGCAGGCGCAACGTCGCCTACTCGTTCTGGCACGGAACAACCACACCACACTCCGAGATACTGCCGATGATCTGGTGCGCTCCGTGCTGGATCGGCGGTAGCCGTGGGGACACCTGCACAGGGAAACGGTAATACCGACGACCACCGCCAGCGCCTACTGGCCGCATTCGAAGCCACCGAGTTGAGCTCCGAGGAGCTGTGGCTCCGGTATTTTGCGCTCGGTGGGGAAGTCGGCAAGCTCGAAATGGAGGCATTCTTCAACGGTCTGATGCCGCTGCATCAATTGCAGCAGGACATGATCGCGCATGCCATCAACGAAAGGCTCGACGACATCGAACCTCCCCGTGCCCCGTACCACCTGGACAATGACGAATCCTACTTTCCGGACGAACCGGAGTAGTTCGTCGCCATAGTCTTCTGGCACGGTGGCGCGCGGGTTTGCAGCGGGTCGATCGACGCTACTGACGAAGGTCGAGCACGATCTTCCCACGACCGTGGCCGGTGTCGAGGCGTTCGTGGGCTTGTCGTGCCTGTTCGAGGGGAAGCACCTCTTCGACCTGTGGCTGAACGGCACCGCTTTCGAACAGTGGTGTCATCTCCTCCAGGCGACGGCGCTCTCGAGTGAGGAAGATCCCATGCAGCGTCTGATTCCGCAAATAGAGTGCTGTCAGTTCACCGTCGGGCGCCAACACAACCGCAGCTCTCCCGAATGGTCGGGTGGCTTCGAGACTCTTGGCGACATTGTCACCACCTACCGTGTCGAACACGGCGTCCACACCCACTCCGTCCGTGTGGTGGAGCGCCAACTCGACGGCATCATCGCTTGTGTAGTCGATGGCGATTGCCCCAAGGTGTTCGAGGAACTTCTGGTTGTCCGGACCCGCGCTAGCCAGCACGCGTGCACCGGATGCCCGTGCGAACTGCACCGCAAATGAGCCGACTCCGCCCGAGCCGCCTTGAACCAACACGGTCTCGCCCGGTCGGACCGACAACCGCCGCACGATCGCTTCCCACGCCGTGCCCGCCGCCAACGGTATCGATGCCGCCTCCACATGACTCAAAGATGTCGGCTTGGATGCCACGATCGACGACTTGGCCACGTGGTATTCCGCGTGGGCTCGCCCACCGTTCTCGAGCTCGGCAGTGTAAAAGACCTCGTCGCCGCGGGCGAAGTCTGCGACTCCGGCACCCATTGCTTCGACGATGCCGGAAACGTCACTACCCAACGCCGTGGGAAGGGCCAGATCAGGGTTGGCGATGCCCTGCCGAATCATGGTGTCGACCGGGTTGGTAGCGGACGCCAAAACCTTCACCAACACTTCACCGGGGCCGGGTTCCGGTTTGTCGATGTCGCTGAGTTCCAATACTTCTGGACCACCGAATTGCCTCATCTGTATTGCACGCATCGCCGACGTTTACCCGTTGAAACCGGACGTGAAACCCAGCAAATGAGCGATCCTCGGCCCGAGAACTTCCACTGCACCCGGGAGAGCGGATCACGATCGAGATGGGACTGTGCATCAAGCGACGCACAGAAGATGCGGCTGCTGGGTTTCGTCTGCGGCGAGAACGCGCTACCTTCGTATACGGGTTGAGAAGTAGCCTCCGTCGACGTTCGCAGGTAGCCGACGTGGTAGGGCTTCGCCTCGTCTCGAACAACGGGCCCGCTCTACCTCGCGGTACTTCGGAAGGAATCCGATGACCACACTTCGCCCCGTTGCAGAAACATCTGAAAAAGCGGCATCAGGCCTCTCGTCTTCTTCGCGTGCACGTACTACCGATTCGAGCGGCGCGGACTCTCATGTCGAACTCGACATGCGCGAGGGTGGGCCGGTGGTGATTCGTATGGTCGGCGATCTCGATATCGTCTCGGCGCCGGGCTTCGGCAGATGTATCGACGAAGCCGTGCTCACCCATCGTAATGTGGTCGTTGATTTGGTGGATGCTCCTTTCGTCGGCTGTGACGGACTTGCTGTCCTGGCCAGCGCCGGCACTCGTCTCCGCGAGCAACGGTGCACCCTGTCGGTCGCTGCACGCGCTGTTGTTCAGTCCCTCGTCGGGCGAACTGGCATCAACACGGTTGTCGCGTGTTTCGATACTGCAATGAAGGCGTTCGATTCCGCCCGATCAGCGAAGGAAGTCAACGGGTCGACAGAAGCGTCATCGGCCGCTGCCGGGTAGCAGCACCGTAACCAGACGCGCTGCAGTTTGGTTCTCCAAACATTATTGCCTGCAAGGAATTTCGTATCCTGTTGCGATGAAGAATCGTTTCGTTATAGTCGATAGTGCGGTTCAGTTCGGCAGCCGCTTTGCCTGGTTTCACCGAGATGGGACGGCTGCCGCCGCTAGCGGCATGCCCTCCCGGTCCGAGGAGTGTGAATGTCGAACTTGTTGTTGAGTCCTGAGTCCACCACAGCTGACGATGGTCTTCACCGGCCGTACAGCGACGACGGAAATCTCCGTGTGTCCGGAGCGGTCTCCATCGATCGAGTCGGGCCCCGTAGCATCGTGGTGCAGCCACACGGGGCGCTCGATGCCGGTACCGCCCCGGGTTTGGCGGAGGCACTCGCGTCGGCCTGGCGATCCAGTGGTGACCACGAGTTGATCCTCGACCTTTCCGAACTCGAGTTCGTCGGTATTGCTGGATTGGCACTCCTGACCCGACTCGAACAGAGACAACGTAATCAGCCGCAACTGCGGTGGGGTCTGATCACCGGCCCACACTGCCTCGACCGGGCGCTGCGTGCCGCCCGGATGACGGATCACTTCCGCGCGGCGAGCACCGTCGCCGATATGCGGACAAAAATGATGGCCCCGGCCATGGCAGATCGCGACCTGACGGGACCAGGCCTCGAGCAGTCTACCGACTCCACCATGGACGGGAGCTGCCCACGTAGTGCGCACTACAGAATGGCGACGATGGGTGACGCGGGCGAAGTGGCTGCGATGCATGAGCGATGCTCACTCGAAACACTGTATGCGCGCTACCACACCGGCATGCGGAAGATCCCGCGGCGCTGGGTCGGCCCGCTGCTGACGCCCCCACACGGTCGCACCGTTGTAGCGCTCGATTCCCAAGTGGTCGTGGGATTCGCCCAACTGATCCAGGTGCCGGACAAGCCTGGCACAGCGGAGGTGTCACTGCTGGTCGAAGATGACTGGCAACGTCACGGCGTCGGATCCGCGCTCCTAGCGCACGTGTGCGACCTCGCCCGATCCGGCGATCTGTATGAGATCTTCGGTCTGTGTTTGCCTTGTGAGTCCGGGTTTCATCGCACCGCCGATCACATAGGTTTGCGTTACACTCGCCGATCCGAATCGGGGTTCACCCGTGTAGGTATTGCTCTGTGACTTCGTTGGCCGGCAACAGTAATTTGAGCAGCGAATCCAGCCTCGAGTCGGTCAGGTCGTCGGGTGATCCGCTTCGACCAGGCGCTTTGCGACCTTCGCGAGTGGAGTGTTGCTCTCTTGGGAGAGTTGCCTGAGAAGGCCGAAGGCGCGTACTGCGTCCGTGTCGTAGCGTTCCATGATGATGCCTTTGGCTTGACCAATGATGTCGCGTGAGGCGAGAGCGCTGTGGAAATCTTGGTCGCGGCGAGCGTCCGAGAGGGCGATCGCGGCGTGTGTGGCGAGGTTGGTGGCCAGGTCTTCAATGCTCTCGTCGAAGGAGTGGGCGGATTCTGAGTGCATGTTCAGTGCGCCTAGTTCACGGTCGGTGATGAACAGCTGAATGGACAGGCAGGAGCGGATCGGGGTGCGATCGTATACCGCTTTCATGAGGGCAGGCCAACGCGTCTCGGTGGCGATGTCGGGTATCGACATCGTTTGGTGGGTCCAGATCGCTTCGAAGCACGGGCCTGCCCCGCATTCTTGCTGTAAATCGTCGAATGCCTGGGGTACAGGACCGGTTGCAGCTGTCGATGACAGGTCTGGTCGGCTGTTGCGGTAGCGTCTGCGAACCAGGGTGATCCCAGCGTGATCAACGGCGGGCAACATCGTGACGGCTGACGTCGTGACTTCACGGAGCACTTCGTCCGGGCTGAACGCGGCTTCCGATCGACCATGTAATGCTCGGGCCAATTGGGCGATCTGCTCATGAACCTCGGCCTTGTCCGTACGAGTCATTTCTTGATCCGAAAAATTCATGGCCCGCCTCACACCCCTGGGTTTCACGTTCGCCAACATTATCTCACCGTTTCGGTGTTGTGGGCGAACGTCTCGCGGCTGTTCGATCTCCTAGCAACGCCCACTCGTGTTCATTCTGCTCGCTGCTTCGCCAGAGTTCGACCCTACGGGCTGGGCATGCCGCCGTTCACGTGGATGGTCGCTCCGATCACGTAGCTCGATTCCGGTGAAGCGAGGAAGACGTAGGCGGGCGCGAGTTCAGTGGGCTGGCCGGCTCTGCCGATGGGAGTGTTCTGGCCGAATCCGGAGAGGTCTTCAGTCGGCTGTCCATCCGTGGGTTGAATGGGAGTCCAAATTGGCCCTGGCGCTACTGCATTGACCCGAATCCCTTTGTCTGCCAATTGATTGGCTAGACCCTTGGTGAAATTGTTGATGGCCGCCTTCGTCGAGGCGTAATCGAGCAAGATCGGAGCCGGTTGGTATGCCTCGATCGATGTCGTGTTGATGATGGCGCTGCCGACAGGTAGATGGGGGAGTGCGGCACGAGAAGTGCGAAACATCGCCAGAATGTTCGTTGTGAATGTCTGCTCGATCTGTTCATCGGGCAGACATTCCAGGCTGGTCGCAATGACCTGCTTACCAGCGTTGTTGACCAGGATGTCCAAGCCTCCAAGCTGCTCGACGGCTTGATCGACTACCTGCCCACAGAATGCCGGGTCGGTCAGATCGCCCGGTAGCGTCACAGCCAGCCGGCCGCATTCTCTGACTATTCGGGCTACGTTCTGGGCATCCCTGTCCTCGGTGGGCAGGTAGGTGATGGCGACGTCTGCACCCTCACGCGCAAACGCGACCGCCACAGCCGATCCAATCCCCGAATCGCCGCCGGTGACCAGTGCTTTTCGTCCCACCAACCGTCCGGTACCACGGTAGGAAGATTCGCCGATGTCGGCCCTGGGGCGGAGTTCGAATTCCAGCCCTGGTTCAGGCTGGTGTTGCTCGGGCGGCTCGATCACCGGATACCGAGTCACCGGGTCCTGGAACTGGAGTTGATCGGTCCGAGTAATATCGGGTTCCTCGTCGGACATGTGTCCACCCTCCTCGGTTGCTCTGCGTCACTCGCCGCGTCACGGCCGACTGTTTCGCAACCCGCGTACCCGCCAGCGATTGTGGCAAACCGAACCGGCGCCGAAGCCCATTCGATGTCGAAGGGCGGTGCTGTGATCGTCGATCCGGCGTTTGGTTGTTCGCACGAGAACCCGACCTACATCTTGGTGGTCTGTGAATAACTCAGTTGGAGGCAATGTTGTAGACATAACACCTCCTCGGACCGGGAGGTAGTGGCGACTGCGCGAACGGCGGCACCCGGTCCGCGACGGTAGAGCAGGGCTGGGCGGCTGCCGATCTGAACCGTGTTCCTTCAACGTTGCTGGAAATGCAATGTGCGGCAAGAGTTATGAAGCGACGCTGGACGGTCTGGGGGGTTATTGATAGGCTCATGCCACTGTGGTTGAGCAGTCTGCCGCACGGATTCTCATCCGGCCTGGTGTGTGACGCTCGCCTCGTACTTGTTCAGTGAGCACAACTTCTGGGTCGGTCCGCGCCAAAGAAGAGGTGTGTCCGTGACCTACAGCCCTAATTCTCATTCTTCTCGATCCCCCGGCTCCGCTGACGTATCAGCCCGTAGTGACTCCCGTGCAGCGCACCCGGCGGCTATACCCGGGTTCAATCGTTCTGGGCTCTGGCTGGCAATCATTGCGCTCGCGACAAGCGTGGCGGGATTGAGCGCTGCAGCAGTATGGGTGACCGGCTCCGTCGCAGTGGGCGGCATAACAGTGGTGTTGACGCTGGCATCCGTGGTTCTCGCTGCTGTGATGATCTGACGGATCCTGCTCTGCTCCCAAACAATTTCTTACGGAAGGCCCGTCAATCGATGAACCAATCCTCGAGCAATCGGAATGGGACAGCCGCTCGATATCGTGGTTCGATGACCACGGAGGTCATCAAGGCCCGGATCGAGGCCATGTTCGAGCAGGACGCATTCGACTCGAATGTGAACGATCCCGTCCGGCCGGATTCACTCACGCGGACTCGATGGGAGAAGAACGCGCCGCAGGTGAAAGGCCATGGAGGCGAGCGCAGTGACCCAGACCAGTACGGCGATCACGAGTGTGCCGCTGCCGATCGCACGGACCCCCGTGAGTCCCTCCGCTTCCCCGAGATAGATCGACGCGGTGGCATACATGCCGAGGGGGAAGACGATGCTCCAGAGTGATGGTGCGTAGTGCAGCGGCACGCGGTTGACCCAGTGGCGCCACCAGCCGGCCGCCACCAGGACGGGTATCAACCAGGTGGCAAACGCCCAGAACACCACGGCAAGACCGTGAATCAGTCCCCGGGTTGCGTCGATGATAGGGGCTCCCGCCATTTCGATGATGCGTGAGCCGGCGAGCACGGTGATGGCGCATGCCCCCATCGCCACCCAGTAGGGGGCGGTCAGATCCTCCGGGCCGAGCCGATACAGCAGCATCCGTGCGGCAACGAAGATTCCGGCGGCCGCGTACAGAAAGACCCCCACCGACCACGAGGTCACGGCGATCCCGGCAAAGATCGGACGGGCGCCCTCGTACACCGGTTCGAGAGTCGCGGCGGCGACTGCCACCGATTGGCTCGCCACCACCCAGATGAACCACGTACCGTTCGCTCGGGCGATGACCGGCCGCTCGGCCGTGCCCACAACAGCCGTCCACGGCACCACATATCCCAGCACCAGCCACGTGAGAGTTGATACCACGAACAGCGTGGCAGCGAGAGCATGGTGCTCGCCCATCGCCAAACGAACACACATGACGTCTGTACCTGCGATGAAGGTGAAGTAGGTGAACGCACGTTGGGCATCGTTCAGATCGGCGGCCATCTCGGCCCGATATCGAAGTAGCCGCCACCCGGTGAGAGTGAGCAAGACGAGGTACCCGGCGGCCGTGATCGCGAACAGAATCATCGACGGCAGGTGAAAGCCCTGAAGTTGCAGTCCCACCGAGATGATGCCGCCGGCCATCACGAAAGCGAAGTAGCCGGGGTCCAATCCACGGACCGCCGCTGACAGTTGTGAGATCACATCGCGACGGTGAGCAAAAACGCGACGTCGTCGATCGCCTCCACGCTGTGCCGGGCCGCGGGAATCACCAAGAAGTCGCCGGTGGATCCCTTCCAGGCGTCGTCGCCGCACATCAAGTTCAGTTTGCCTTCCAGCACCAGAAGCGTTGCTTCACCGGGGCTGTCGTGTTCGGCCATCTCTTGGCCTGCAGTCAGCGCCACCAGCGTTTGCCGAAGGCTACGTGCGTGACCGCCGTACACGGTTTGCGAACTACGTCCGCTCGACGCTCCGGCAGCCAGCTTCAGTTGTTGGCGTGCGAGGGCGGTCAGAGACTTTTTGTCCATGGAACGACACTCCTGGAAGCGACAGGCATCGCAGGGCTGCTGCGACCGATGTCTCTGGAGTATGCCGTACTACGGCGGGGAGGGCTCGCCGAATGAGCTAACCGTTCGCCCGGGGGATGCGCGTCCAGGTCACGAAACGGAAGCGGACCCTGGTCTTCTCGGACCGCAGCCATGCACCCGTGGTGGTGGCTTTCCATTCGTCGCTGATCTCGGGTGCGTATGCGTCGCCGCGATACCCGGCATCGATTTCGGTGACACGCAATTCGGTGGCGAACGGCAGTGCCGCCGAATAGATTTGCGAGCCCCCGATGATGCAGAGGTCGTCGGGGCAGAGCGTGAGCGCTTCGTCCAGGCTCGCAACGGGTTCGGCTCCGTCCGCGGCCCAGTCCGATTGCCGGGTCACGACGATGTTGCGACGACCCGGTAGCGGGCGGAACCGTGGTGGCAGCGAATCCCAGGTGCGTCGGCCCATGACGACCGGCTTGCCGCCGGTGACATCTTTGAAGTGCGCCATGTCCTCGGGTACGTGCCAGGGAATGGTGTTGTCGACGCCGATGACGCCGCCTCGTGCCTGCGCCCAGACGAGCCGAACCATCCTCTCCGCCATCAGACGGCCACCGGCGCCTTGATGGCCGGGTGGTGTTCGTATCCAACGATCTCCACGTCCTCGAAGGTGTAGTCGAAGATCGAATCGCGCTTGCCCAGTTTCAGCGTCGGGGAGGGGAAGGGCTCGCGGGAGAGCTGCTCCGCCACCTGGTCGACGTGATTGTCGTAGATGTGGCAGTCGCCGCCCGTCCAGATGAAATCACCCACTTCGAGGCCCGTCTGTTGCGCCACCATGTGGGTGAGCAGCGCGTAACTCGCGATGTTGAACGGAACACCGAGGAACAGGTCGGCGCTACGCTGATACAGCTGGCACGACAGCTTCCCCTCGGCGACGTAGAACTGGAAGAACGCGTGACACGGCGCGAGCGCCATCTGTGGAATCTCGCTCACGTTCCACGCCGACACGATGATCCGCCGCGAGTCCGGATCGGACGTCAGCGTGTCGATGGTCTGAGTGATCTGATCGATGTGCTCACCGGACGGTGTGGGCCAGCTTCGCCACTGCACGCCGTACACGGGGCCGAGCTCACCGTCCTCGTCCGCCCATTCGTCCCAGATGGTGACGCCGTGGTCCTGAAGCCACTTGACGTTGGAATCGCCGCGCAGAAACCACAGCAGTTCGTAGACGATCGACTTGAGGTGGACCTTTTTGGTGGTGATCAGCGGGAAGCCTTCGGCCAGGTTCCAGCGCATCTGGTGACCGAACACCGAGCGCGTGCCGGTGCCGGTGCGGTCGGACTTCGCGGTGCCTTCCTCTCGGACGAGCCGAAGGAGGTCCTCGTAGGGGGTAGCCACAGTCACGTCGGCCAGTTTACGCAGGGTGCCTGCGGCCCTCGCGTGGCCTCGTTAGCCTGGGATGATGAGCATTCCGGTCGTCACCCTGAACTCTGGACACACCATCCCGCAGCTCGGTCTGGGGGTCTGGCAAGCCACCGACGAGCAGACCGAACAGGGCGTACGGTATGCGTTGGCCGAGGCGGGCTACCGGCACATCGATACCGCCGCCGCATACGGAAACGAGACCGGCGTGGGGCGCGGAATCGCCGCCTCCGGCATCGCGCGCGAGGACATCTTCCTCACCACCAAACTGTGGAACGCGGACCATGGCTACGAGCCGGCCCTCCAAGCCTTCGATACCAGCCTCACCGCCCTCGGCGTCGACTACGTCGACCTGTATCTGATCCATTGGCCGCTACATGACACGGACGGCCTGCTTCGTACCTGGGATGCGTTGGAAAAGATTGCCGAGTCCGGCCGAGCCAAGTCGATCGGTGTCTGCAACTTCGAACCGCACCATCTGCAACTGTTGGTCGATCGCGGGGGCATGCTGCCCGCCGTCGACCAGGTGGAGCTGCATCCGAACCTGCCACAGCACGCGATACGGAGAGTCGCGGACGAGCACGGCATCGCTGTCGAATCGTGGAGCCCGCTGGGCGGCACCAGCAACTCGGGGTGGGGCAAGGCGTCGAAACCCAACACGTTGCTGGTTGATCCGATCATCACTCGGATCGCTGACCGACACAGCGTATCGGCTGCTCAGGTGCTGATTCGCTGGCATCTGCAGAACAGGTTGATCGTCATCCCCAAGTCGGTGCACGAAGACCGCATCAGGCAGAACATCGATGTATTCGACTTCGAACTCACCGAACTGGACCTGAGCGAGATCGACACCCTCGACGACGGCAACCGCGTGGGTATGCATCCCGACGAGATGACCATCGACGCGCCGGATTGATTACTTCCCGCACGGGTACACGGACCACCGAAGCCCATGCTCGGGAAGGAGTGCCGGTGAGCGTGAACGAGTACGAACCCACAATATCGAGTACCCAGGTCGCACCGGCGACATGACGGAGCACCCTCACGACGAGAGTATTAGTTCTTCGCCTCCGAGCGGTTGTCGTCGTACTACACCGGTGAGGTACTTGTGCCTACAGGCGGCGAAACGCTTCCCGGGTGAGAAGGGAGAATCACCATGACACATGCAATTCGGAAGCTGTTGAGCTACAGCGAGGACGCAACGTTCGTCGACAACATCGGCAATACCCTCCGTGATGGTATTCGCCGGGTGCTGAGCAATTCGGCGGCCGACCGGGTTCTTCGGGGCGAGTGGCTGGGTCATCCGCTTCACCCGGCGCTGGTTTCGCTTCCCATCGGAACATGGACGGCCGCCACCGTGTTCGACACGTTCACCGACGACACCGCAGCGGCGAGACGCCTCCTCGGGATCGGCCTGCTGTCGCTTGGGGGAGTGCTGACGACAGGGTGGGCCGACTGGTCGGTCGGGGACGAACGTCAACGCCGCGTCGGGCTGGTGCATGCGGCGGGAAATGTCACGGCAACCACGCTGATCGTGGTCTCTTACCTTCGTCGCACCGACTACTACTTGCGTCGTGACAACAGGTGCACTCCTGACACGTTTACGAAGGCGCTGAGCGCCGCCGCACTTCCCGTACTCGGCGTCGCCGGAGCGCTCGGCGGGCACCTTGCGTACGTACTGGGTTCGGGCGCCGAGGTGCCCGTACCTTCTGCATAACACCCCGGCGGAGGACTTCAACGGCGGACCCGTGCCGATGAGCGCCGATTCGTCTTCTCGATCTCCTCGACCAGGTCACGTTTGGACATTTTCGAACGTCCTGATATTCCCAGCCTTTTGGCGATGTCGTAGAGGTGCTTCTTCGATGCGTTCGCGTTGACCCCCTCTGCCGCCCTGCCCGCCGCGTTCGGGCCGCCACTGCGGGCGCGTTCGTCGGAAGGCCCCGGCGTCTTCTTTTCTTCCCAGTGGTCACCGACCTTCTCGAACGTGTGCTTCAGGGCGGCGTACGCGACACGGTGTGCTCTCTCGCCTTCGCCGTATTCTTCTGCAGCCGAGTCGTGGGACTTTGCGAAGGTGCGTTGCGCCTTCGCCGATGAGCGCTTCAACGTCTCTGGCAGTTCACTCTTTTCGGCGGATCCGGACTTGGTCGTCTTGGGCATGACGATTACCTCCTTCGTTCCGGGGAGCCTGCGAGGCGGATTGCTTCGAATACCCACATCGAGAGACGTTCAACCCGGCTCGAAAAGTCAGACGAACGAGCTGCGTCGCGAACGCCAACAGTCGGCGAGGTGATCGGCGAGACGGCTCTCGAGCAGTTCGGTTGCTTCGACGCCGAACACGACATCCGCTTCCAGTTCCGGCTCCCCGCACAAAAGGTCACCTACCACGTCGTGCCGCACCACTTGTTCGTGTACTGCATCAGCTTCGACATGCTCCGCATAGAAGTGAATGCACGCACGCGGTGCGTGCAAACGGGTCAGAGCTTCGACCATGCGTGCAGAACCTGGCGACGACGTCGTTTCCACGTCCGCGAAATGGCCGACCAATGCACCGCGCAACGAGCGATGCAGACCGCACATCGACATGAAGTTGACAATTGCCATCGTCTCAGCGGGCACTCGGTCGAGATACGCCAGATACCGGCAATCGAGATCTGCAGCGCTCATCAGGTTCGAGAACAACCGCGAATGCATGCGATCGCCCTTGCCGCCGCCGAATTCGTCGAATTCCACCGCGACCATAGACGCCTTCGCTTGCCCGTGCAGGCGGGGAATGACCCAGATATGAGGGTCGGCCTCTTTGAGGTGATAGATCGAACGATGGGCAAACAGCTCCCGCATCTGACCCCAGGTTGCCCGTTCGCGCAGAAACGCCCCCAGGGTATCGTCCGGTTCAGCGACGGTAAGTTGGGAAAGGGCGGCATTCGCGTCAGTCCCGCCGGGCACGTGCTGTTGTAAGTCGTCGAGAAAGTGTCGCTCCAGCCGATTGCGGAGCGCGATCAGGTCGGGATCCCATTCCCATTCCGACTCGACGCCGGCGAAACCGCGGTAGTGCAGTTCGTAGCAGACGCACAACGCCAATTGCAGATCGGCCGACTCGCAGGCCAGCGGCCCGAGTTGCGGCAACGAGTCGGTGTATTTGCCCGGGTTGGACCCCAGCGCCCTGAAAAGACACTCGGTGACCGGGCCGCGCGCAGTCGGCAAGTTCGGGCTGACCTCTTCGCGGCTCATGCGTCCAACGTGTCCCAATGCGTCACCGTTGACTCGGGTCCAGGACGGCCCCCATCGCGTGGGGAGCGAACGAGGGTCCCGCAGCCGTCCACGACCGGCACACGGTCGTCGAGCCGGACAATCGCGCTCATGGTTGCCACCGCCGCATACGGTAACGCTTCGACGGCCAACTCGGTGACGGCGGTAACCGAGCCGAGCTGGGACAGTACGGCGGGGTCGATTGCCACCCAGTTCGGCATGTCACCGACATACACAGTTTGGTTGTGCAGGTCGCCTACCGCCAGGGTGTCCACGGACCCGCAGCGCAGCGCCGCACATACGTGCGACATTCCCTCGACCCATCGTCGCGACCTGGAATCGAAGCTCGTTCGCGAACCAGGTGGCTGCACGAATTCGACAAGAGGCAACAAGTAGGGCAAGCGGGAGCATCGTGCAACCGTCGCATCGGGTATCTCGGACAGAGTTTGATCCAGCCATACTTGCTGGTCGGTCGTAATTACGGCTCGGCCGATCCGTTGCCCGGGTACCGCGGAATCGAGTACCGCCGACTCTGCATGTTCTATGTGCAGTTCAGGCACACCGAGAGCGACGAATGCGCGTACTTGTTCGCGCCAGTACCGTTCGCGTTTCGTAGGCGGCAGCGTTTGTCCGGGATCGCAGAAGTAGATCGACGAGAATGGCCCGTCCACCGACGCCAGTCGATGCAAATATCCGGTATCCACCGTGCTCACGTCTCCGCCGAACCTGCGAAATAGCCCGATTCGTGCAGCACCCGCGCAAGGTGAACGGCATTGCGTGCTGACGTCTTGTTGGTGGAGTCGACGGCCGACGGAATCTCGTCGAGATCCTTGTAATCGGTGCCGCTCATCGCTTCACCGTTCCAGTACGTGCTGCCTTGCGCCGGGATGGTGAAGCCGCAGTCGTTCAACCCCTGAAAGGTATCGGCGATGATGGAATGTGCGCCGTCTTCGTTACCGACGACAGCAACGATAGCGACTTTCCCGAACAGGATCGGCAGTCCGTCGTCGCCGGTATGGGACAGTTCGCCGTCCAAACGCTCGAGTGCCCGCTGGGCAATGCTCGAGGGGTGCCCGAGCCAGGTCGGGGTGGCGAAGACGAGAATATCGGCCGCCAGAACCAACGCGGCGACACTCGGCCATTCGTCGCCGCCCCCCATGTCTCTCTCGACGCCGGGCAGGATTTCGAGATCGGCCAGTCGAATGATCTCGGTCGACTCCACACCCGACTTCTCGAGTTCGCGCAGAACTTGCGTGGCCAGCAAGTCGGTACTCGATGTCGCCGGTGACGGCTTGAGCGAGCAATTGAGGGCTAGTGCACGTAGATCGGTCATGCGCCAGATGTACCCAGATCGTCCGTGGAACATGCAGCCGAAATTCGACGATCTCGCCCGGTCAGTGCCCTTCCATGTCCGGGCGCCCTTGCCTGTTGTTCAGTCGGCGCACACGGCGATACTCGAGAAGCACATAGACCACTCCCGCGATCAGAAGAACCGCGAACACGGTTCCGCTGATGGCAGCCCACCCCTCGAAACCGCCGCCCATCGCAACAAGAAACAACCCCAATACGACGAAGGAAAGACCGATCGCGATGAAACCGGGGTAGCCGCGAGCATCCGTCAGCGCCTCCCCGGCATGTGCACGCTGTGTCCTCGAATGGTCACCATCGAATTGCCCGTGATCTCGAGTGGGGTCTGGCGTCATGGATATACCTCCTTCGGGCGGGCGCTCACGCGGTCCCTCGTGGGGCAAGATCGAAATAGCTGGTGTCGACCCCAGGCACTTCTGCGT
The DNA here is from genome assembly GCF_055231015.1 of Rhodococcus quanlei. Classification (NCBI taxonomy): domain Bacteria; kingdom Bacillati; phylum Actinomycetota; class Actinomycetes; order Mycobacteriales; family Nocardiaceae; genus Rhodococcus; species Rhodococcus quanlei. The sequence continues at coordinate 146,464 of NZ_JBUYWD010000016.1, forward strand.
CGTGCCAGCGAAACGCGAGTCCCTCTGCGTCGAAGGTCGTGAACCACTGTGCCCAGTCGATCCGTGCGAGAGGCTCGTTGGATGCGCCACCCGTGAAGTCGAGTCGCAGGCGTTCGGCACCGAAGACCGGTTCCGCAGTCGTAGCGGGGGCACCCCCATGTTCTTCAGCCCACCGCCGGATGAGCGTGTGATCTGTTGTGATCCGCATCGGGCTTCGTGCACTCGCAGAACGCGTGGACGACGGTACGGCGTGCGGCTGTTCTCCGCTACGCGACCGGGTTGCCACGCAGGCACAGCCGGGGCACACGCTCGTGCCGTGCGCCGTATTGTCGACAATCCAACCGTTCAGGCGGGCGGCCACCGAAGCGGCGGCACGGTTTCGGGCTGTGGCTCTGAACAAATATTCGCACCGACTGCACCGAAATTCCCACTGGCCGGTCACGCGTTCCTCCTGTTTCCGATAACGTGTTCCCATAGCGACTGGTGTTCACCGACTACCCGGGTGAGGATGACCTCAATCCGTCGTGCATGTCAGTCGGAGATCAGTCTGCAGCGACCCGTAGAATTGCTTCGTCGACCGTCGCGCACGCCGGTACCTGAGTGCTGAGCCCTGTAGCGTCCAGAAGATGTAGAAGACAGCGGTTGCCGGCTATGCGCCAGGAGATGTTCTCGCGGCGAGCAGTTTCGGCGAGATCTATGAGGATCGACAACGCTGAGGTTCCTACGAAGTCGATTGTCGTCATGTCGAGCACGAACGGGCGGCCACTACTTGCCAACCGTGTGAGGGCGAGAGCCAACGAAGGGGCGGTCAGAACATCCACATCACCAGACACGGTGCACAGCGGGGTAGTGGCCTCGCTCTGTATCTGGATGCGAATACCACCATCGGCCCCAGACGAATCCGATGGAGAAGCCTCGGCCGAGCGAATGTCGGATATGTCCTCGCTCGACGTCGCGGTGCGTGACAGTTTCATAGCCCTCCGATCGAGCGCGATCTATGGAAACCCGAAGAACCCTCGTCGCGATCGATCAGGACGAAAGTAGCAAGACACGGGACCAACCATGCGGTCTCCGGGCGGACTGCGGCTGTGTTCTCAACCACGCGCATCCCACAGTACGACGTCCGCAGACCCTCATCAACCGTTCGCGGAAACCCCGATTCCCGAGATACGAGTTTGCCCGGCTGGCGCGATCTGTTCTCGATTATCGGTTTGTATCCTCCTCGAGGTGTTTGCCTTCGATATCGAGGTCGGGGACATACCGCCCAAACCATGTGGAGTGTGACCAGACCGCCTTGCGCAGGACACTCATTGCGGCGGGAATCAGCGTGAGACGGATGACGAACGCGTCAAGCAGAACCCCGGCTGCGAGAGTGAACCCGACGGCTTTGATGATCGGAGCATCGGTAGTCAAGAACGCGACGAACACCCCGAACATGATCAGCGCTGCGGCGGTCACCACCCGCGCGGAGAGGCCAACTCCTGCGGCGACCGCCGCACGGGAGTCGCCGGATTGTGTGTACTGCTCCTTGATCCGAGAGACTACGAACAGTTGGTAGTCACTGGACAATCCGAAGATGATTGCAAGAATGATGATGGGCAAGAAGCTGATCGTCTGGCCAGGGGTGATGCCGAGTATCCCTGACCCCCAACCCCATTGGAACACCGCAACTTGCAGCCCGAGTGCGGCGAAGACGGACAGCAGAAACCCTATGATCGAGGTGATCGGGACTACCGCGGTGCGGAACGCCAACGTCAACAGCACGAACGCCAACCCGATCACAACGGCGAGGAAGATCGGTAACGCGCTCGAGAGTTTCGCTGATGTGTCGATGTTCGACGCGGTCCTGCCACCCACGAGGATTTGAGCACCTGTGCCTGAAGTGATCGCTGCCCGTTCGTTGCGCAATGTGTGGACAAGGTCAGCGGTCGCCGGGTCATTCGGGCCGGTGGTCGGGATGACGCGTATGACAGCCGTTTGGTTGCGTGTGGCAACCGGTGCAACCAGGTGGGTGTTCGGTTGTTTCTGCACTCTGCCGGTGATGGTCTGTACTGCGGCGGGGTCGGTGCTGTCGGTGAGGTCGACAACGATCAGCAGCGGTCCGTTGAAGCCTGCACCGAGGTGCTGTGACGTCAGGTCGTAGGCCTGACGTGCGGTACTCGACGGCGGCTTGGTGGCGCCCGTAGGTAGGCCAAGCTGCATACTCGCGGCCGGCAATGCGATCACCACCATCCCCGCCACTCCTGCGACCAGCAGTGGTATCCGACAGCGCACCACGAACCGAGCCCAGCGGCCGCCTAAGCCGCTGTGCGGGTCGGTGGCGGCGGCGCGGGCGATCTTCTCCGGGTGGTGAGGCCGCCACGGTGTGCGGAGAAAGCGTGTGATCGTGTTGCCGGCGAAACCGAGGAGCGCCGGCAACAGCGTCAGTGCGATGAGCAGTGCCACCAGCACACCGCCGGCAGCGGCCAAGCCCATAGTCGTCAGGAAGGGGATCCCGACGACGGAAAGTCCGCACAGCGCAATGACGACGGTCAACCCGGCATATACCACCGCTCCACCAGCAGTACCTACCGATAATGCGGCAGAGTGTTCGGGGTCCATGCCGAGCATCAGGTTGTTGCGATGGCGCGACAAGATGAACAAGGCGTAGTCGATGCCGACGGCCAATCCCAGCATCAACGTCAGCGACAGTGCCGTCGAGGGCATGTCGACGACGGCGGCGATGCCGAGCAACGCGAGTACCGAGACCCCGACGCCGAGGATCGCCGTCACCAGTGGCAGCCCGGCTGCCACGATTGCTCCGAACGTGATCAGCAAGATGACCAGCGCGAGGGCGACACCGATGATTTCGGGCAGCGCGGGAATACTGACCTTCCACCCGGGGTAGACGGCACCCGAATACTCGACGCGGAGCCCGGCCTCTTGCGCGGGTTGCATTGCTTCCTGCAGGGCATCGAATGTCGCGTCGGTGATATCGCCCGCCGGTGCCGAGTACTGCACGGTGCCCAGGGCGAGTTCGCCGTCGGGTGAGACGAGGTGGGTGGCGGCCGGGCCGACAGCCGCCGCTACTTGGGGAATGTCGCGCACCGCAGACAATGATGCGGCGATCGCTCCAGCAGCCTGTGGGTCGATGACCTTGGCGGGTCCGGCGGCGTTGAACGTGATCTGGGTGCTGGCGCCGCCGAACTCCGGCAGCCGTTGTTCGAGTAGGTGCAAAGCGCGTTGTGATTCGGTGCCGGGGATGGAGAAGTCGTTGTTGGTCTGCCCTCCGAATCCGAATGCAATCGCGGCCAAGGCGCCGAGTAGAACCATCCACGCGGCCAGCACGGCGCGTCGCCGCCGGTATGCGGCTCGTCCGAGACGAAACAGATAACGCGACACGTATCGCCCTCTCGTAAGACTGTTGCACTGTAGTGCGGACCCGCTCTGGTTCGCACCCGAGCCACGACTACCCATCCACCGGCGCACTACACGCTCGATCGCTGGTTACTCGGTTGTTTTCGCGGTGGGCTGCTCGGGTACAAGGCGAGGGCACTTCATGGCGTCATCTACGAGCAGGGAGCACTGCTCGAACGCTGTTCGATTTGCCTCACTTGAGCATGGGAAAGGAGCGAATGATGTCTGCCGACTACGATGCACCGCGAAGTAGTGACCTGGACGTGTCCGAAGAGTCTCTGGACGACCTCATCGTTCGGAGAAGTGACGAGCGCTCGGCGGCCACGGATGTCGAGGAAGCAGATACTGCGGAGTCCTTCGAAATGCCCGGAGCAGACCTATCCGGCGAGGAACTCAAAGTTCGGGTGGTGCCCAAGAAAGACGACGAATTTACTTGCAGAAGTTGTTTTCTCGTCTTCCATCGCAGCCGTCTGGCCGATTCTGAGCACATGCTGTGTCCAGACTGTGTCGACTGAAGTGGATCACTGACCGGAAGCGACTTGTTTGTATCCGTGCGGATCGGGCAATAGATGTAGCGGGCACTGCCTGGAGTCGGCGCTGTAGGCCGACCGCCACGATGGGAGTTCGAAATGTCGACCACTGTGGACAGTCCGCAACTCGGCAGCAGAGCGGAGGCTGAGGCCTACATTGGCGACAAGTGCTTCAAACTCGGTATTCCGCAGCTCATCGGCGCCGAACTCGAATGGCTCACTGCTCTTGACGACGGTCATGGCTCGAGGCCCGATTTGCAGGTCATAGTGTCGGCATTGGGTTCGCACGCACCGAAGTCGATCGCCCCGTCCTCGCGGGCTCTGCCTTTACCGGCGGGAAGTGTGGTGACCTTGGAACCAGGCGGTCAGATCGAACTTTCCAGCCCTCCCTTTTCCTGTGTCGAACGACTCTGCGCGTGTTTACGTACTGATGCAATTATTCTGCGACGCCTCCTCAGGGCTCACCGAGTGGTCACCATTGCGGGTGCGGCTGATGCTGAACGGTCCGCGCATCGGTTACTCACCTTGCCCCGGTACCACGAGATGGAGCGTGTCTTCTCCGCAGTCGGACCGTTCGGCAAGCTGATGATGTGCAATACCGCAGCGACTCAGATCAGCGTCGACGCGGGCCGAGATCGGGCGGAGGTCGTTGCGCGGTGGAACGCCCTGCATGCAACCGGCCCTGCCTTGTTGGCCGCCTTCGCATGTTCCCCCGTGCTGCAGGGTACTCCGAACGGAACGTGGACTTCACAACGAATGCGGACATGGTTGTATCTCGACCCGGCGCGAACATCGCCTCCCGTCGACACATGGGAGGATCCAGTAGACAGCTATGCAAGCTGGGTGCTCGATGTTCCGTTGCTTTGCCTGGTTGGGAAGCCTGGTGCAAGCTGGACGGCACCACCCGCCAGTACGTTCGCCGATTGGCTCGATGGCGCACTTGACGACGTAATCGGACGGCGCCCCACAGCTCAAGACTTGGACTACCATCTGACCACCGTCTTTCCGCTGGTGCGTGCCCACGGGCATTTCGAGATTCGCTATCTCGATGCCCAACCGGGGGATTCGTGGATCATTCCCGTCCTCGCCGTCGATGCGTTGCTCTCGCGTCCCGAAGTCGTCGCTGAGGCGACAACCATCGCTTCACCGATTGCGCACCGATGGTTGGCAGCCGCAGAGCTCGGTTTGGCCGACGGTGAGATTCGCTGGGTTGCCGTGAACCTGTTGCGGCTAGCCGCAGTTCATGCACGATCGGCCCGTGGCGCAGCACTACTGGAGCGCGCCGCCGATCGATGTTTCCGGGGCCGCACGCCGACAAGTGATCCCGATATGTCTGGAGTATATCGACGAGGATCGCGCGTACTCGAGTTGAGGTCGGATGCTCCACGGTGACAGATGTTGCAGGCCAGTTGCCAGGAAGGGCGCTCACCGCCAACGATTCCGTCGCGCCGACAGCGCGACGGAATCGAAAGTGCGGTCAGTCGTCCTGTTGGGCCCGCTGGCGCTGCTCTTCAGTGGTCGCTTCGGCGCGAGCCCGTTCTGCTGCGGCCTCCTTCTCGGAGACCTCTCGCTGGGCATCGGCCTTGTCCTGCTGTGCTCTGCCCTCGCGTGTCATGTCATCGTTTCCGCTGAGAGCGCCGGCCGCCTCCTTGATCTTGCCCTTGGCGCCCTCCACGACGCCTTTTACGCCCTCGGCTGGGCCCGTATTCTCGTCCGCCATTGATGTACACCTCCTGGGTGTGCGATTGGTTGCACGCGGTCGGTGCGTGCAGCATCCGACTACCCGAATGCTCGAAGCTCAAACGAATGCCCGTTTCGTGATGTAACTCGCGGGTACCCGGAGGTGTCCGAGGGGAAACAGGGCAGCGTCGAAGGAGAATTATGGCGAAGATCGACGTGTTCGTCGTGGGACTCGACGAAGCGAACGAGCGAACGCTGCGGGACGTACCGGGCGCGGTTCGGTACGAGTTTCACGGTCTGCTCACGCTTCCAGAGATCCAGTACGGGGAGATCCCGATCGCGGATCTGCTCGACAAGGCACGTCGGGAACTCGATGCGTTCGACGGCGACATCGGTGCCATCGTGGGGTATTGGGACTTTCCGGTTCCCAGCATGGTTTCGATTCTGTGTACTGAATACAACTTGCCGAGTGCACCACTCGAAACGGTGTTGAAGTGTGAACACAAGTATTGGAGCCGCCTCGAGCAAGCGAAGGTTACCGAGGACATCCCGGCCTTCGGTGTGGTGGATCTGAAGGAACCGGTGCTCCCACGCGGGTTGTCGTACCCGGTCTGGCTGAAGCCGGTGAAGTCGTTCTCGTCCGAGCTTGCGTTCGATGTGAACAACGACGAGGAACTCATTGCGGCGAGTAAAGAAATCGCCGGCGGGATCGACAGGGTAGGCAAACCGTTCGAGTATGTGATGAATCTAGTCGATCTCCCGGAGGAGATAGCAAGAGTAGGCGGCAGTGCATGCCTTGCCGAGGAGAAGATGGTCGGACTCCAGGCTGCGACGGAGGGGTACACATACGGCGGCCGGGTTGTGGTGAACGGAGCTCTCGACTCGCTGTGTTACCCAGGTGGCTCATCATTCCAGCGGCACCGGTACCCATCTGAATTGCCTGTGTCAGTCATCGAACGCATGGGGGAGACAAGCAGGGCCGTGATGGCGCAGATCGGGTTGAACAACTCCACTTTCAGTATCGAGTTCTTCTGCGACATCGAGCGGGAAAGTGTGCGGCTGCTGGAAATCAATGCACGCCATTCGCAATCACACTCCGAGTTGTTCGAGTACGTCGACGGGTACCCGAACCATCACTGCATGTTGCAGCTTGGCTTGGGCGCAGACCCTGCCCCGCCACACGGCGAAGGACCGTATCTCACGGCGTCTAAGTGGTGTTACCGAAAGTTCGAGAACGCGTATGTGCATCGAGCTCCGACGCAGGAAGAACTTGCAGCGGTGTATCGCCGGATCCCGGGAGTTGTCGTCGATATCGAAGCAGAACAAGGCATGTGGCTGTCCGATATCCAGTCGCAGGACAGCTACAGCTTCGAGTTGGCGTACATCTACGTGGGCGGTGACGACGACGACGAGGTCGAATCCAAGTATCGGGCCGTCGTCGAAGCCCTCGAGTTCGAGTTCGACGAGGAGGGGCCCGGCCACGATGCGCACACCGACACTGCCTGAGACGGTTCAAGAGGAGAGAAACACGTGGATTCCGGTGTCCGATGGAATAGAACTCGCGGCGCGTATCTGGCGCCCCATGACATCGGACGACCGCCCGGTACCCGCGATCCTCGAGTATCTGCCCTACCGCAAGGATGACCTGACCGCCTGGCGTGACTCGATACATCACCCGTACCTGGCAGGTCACGGATACGCATGCGTGCGCGTCGACATCCGTGGAACGGGTGCATCCGGCGGGGTGCTCGTCGACGAGTACACCGAGGACGAACATCGCGATGGCGAAGACGTGCTGGCCTGGATAGCCGAACAACCGTGGTGTGACGGATCCCTGGGGATGATGGGCATCTCGTGGGGAGGCTTCAACTCGCTCCAGATTGCCGCCCGCAATCCGCCGAACCTGAAGGCCATCGCGATTTCGTCCTTCACCGACGATCGCTACGGCGACGACATGCACTACATGGGCGGATGTCTGCTGTCGGACAACCTTGCCGAGGCGGGAACCATGTTTGCGCACTGCACGATGCCGCCGGACCCCGATGTGGCGGGGCCGGACTGGCGGGCGAAATGGTGCGAACGGCTGAGCCATGTGGGGCCGTGGATCGACGAGTGGCTGAGACACCAGCACAGAGACGACTACTGGAAGCGGGCCTCGGTGTGTGAGGACTACGGCGCGATCAGAGTGCCGGTGCTCGCAACCAGTGGATGGGCTGACGGGTATTCGAATGCCGTGACACGGTTGCTCACGCACCTGGACGTGCCGCGGATGGGGCTGATCGGCCCGTGGTCGCACAAGTTCCCTCACCTCGGCGAGCCGGGGCCCGCGATCGGATACCTTCAGCAGGTGGTTGCGTGGTGGGACCACTGGCTGAAAGGGGCCGACAATGGAGTCTTGGATTTCCCGCGCCTGAGCATCTGGATGCAAGAGAGCGCTCCGCCCTCAACTGCCTACGGTGAACGTCCAGGACGTTGGGTGGGCATAGATGCGTGGCCGTCGTCGGAAGTGCACCCCTCGGTGTTACCCCTCGAGGTCCATCGGCTCATGGAGAGTGACGATATGGTCTCAAAGGCTCGCCTCACCGTCTCGTCGCCGTTGTCCGTGGGGCAATACGCAGGCAAGTGGGCTTCGTACAATGCCCCGCCGGACCTTCCCTACGACCAACGGGAAGAAGATGGTGGGTCGCTGGTGTTCGACACCGACATCCTCGAGGAGACCGTCGAGATACTCGGTGCGCCGACAGTCGATCTCGAACTCTCGGTCGACCGACCGGTCGCGATGGTCGCGGCCCGCCTCAGTGATGTGTGGCCGGACGGGCGTGCCACTCGGGTCACCTACGGTCTTCTCAATCTGACCCAGCGGAATGACCGCACTCACCCCGAAGCGTTGAAACCCGACTGCCGATACCGCGCCACCATCACCCTCAATGGCGTTGCGCAGCAGTTTCCCGCCGGGCACCGCATCCGGCTGTCGCTGTCGACCACCTATTGGCCGTTGGCGTGGCCGCCACCGGAGCCGGTCATGCTGAGTGTGTATACCGGTTGGTCTGCGTTGTGCCTGCCTGTCTATCGCGCCGACGGACACCGCGAGGAAATCGCATTCGGTGATCCTGAAGGCGCGCCGCCATTACCAGCCCAGCAGATCCAGCGCTCGGAGCACAGTTGGAGGGTGTCGCGTGATCTCGCCGACTACCACAACAGTCTCGACATCGTTAAGGACAATGGGCTGGTGCGGATAGGCGATCCCGGAATCGACGTCGCGAAACGTGTCGAGGAGACGTACGGTTGGATCGCTGACGACCCCACGTCGGTGTACGGGGAAACCTGTTGGGAGGTCGCATTCAGTCGGCCTGACTGGACAGCCACCACGGTGACACGTACCTGCCTCACCTGCACCACCGAGGACTTTCGGCTGCGCGCCGAGCTGGACGCCTACGCTGGCGACGAACGAATCTTCTCCCGGAATTGGTCCACGACGATCCCGCGAGACCTTGTGTGACGCGCTTTTGGCGACGTCAAGAGTTTCGCTGGGAGACCTATTGGGCACTCCGGTCGGATGACACCTTCCTCGACCGACGATTGCGGGTATCCCGAGTGGAACTCGCCGGAAGTGGAATGCGTTCGGCGCGTCCTGGGTGGGCCGATCCTTGTGCGAGGACCCGTACGAATCAGTGTTCCCAATCGGCCGACCACCCTGTCGGAACGCTTCGTCGTTGCAGTGTGCAGGTGCAGGCGCAGCACCATCTACCCCCTGTGCGACACCAGTCATCGCCGACCTGCCCAATGATTACTGAGACGCCAGTTCGGATGGAAGAGGCTGTATGCGTGTTATGTCCGACCACGGAGACGCACACGACGAGGAAACGGTCGCACCGTCGCCCGGCACGCTCGAGTACGTCCAAGGCCCCTTGTCCCGCGACGAACTCCGGAAGATCGATGCGTGGTGGCGGGCTGCGAACTATCTGTCCGTCGGCCAGATCTATTTGATGGCGAATCCGCTGCTGAGGCGGCCGTTACAACCGGAGGACGTCAAACCCCGCCTTCTCGGGCACTTCGGAACCGTGCCCGGTCTCAACCTCGTATGGGCGCACGCGAACCGGCAGATCAAGCGTCGCGACCTCGATGCCGTGTTCGTTGCGGGGCCAGGTCACGGCGGACCCGGACCGAATGCCTGCGCCTGGTTGGAAGGAACGTGTTCGGAGCTCTACAACCACATCCCACTGAACGAAGCAGGTATGGAGGTGTTCTTCCGGCAGTTTTCGTTTCCTGGCGGGGTTCCCAGCCATTGCGCACCGGAGACTCCCGGCTCGTTCCACGAAGGTGGAGAGCTTGGGTACTCACTTCTTCACGCTTACGGCGCAGCACTAGACAATCCGAATCTGACCGTGTTCTGCGTCATCGGAGACGGAGAAGCCGAAACCGGACCATTGGCGTCCAGTTGGCAGGCCAACAAGTTCATCAACCCTTCGCGTGATGGTGCGGTGGTCCCGATCCTTGCGCTGAACGAGTTCAAGATTGCGAACCCTACTCTGCTGGCACGTATTCCGGAGGCAACGTTGGTGGAGTTGCTCAGCGGAAACGGCTACCTCCCGCATGTCGTGGCCGGTGACGATCCGGCGACCGTCCACCAGGCGATGACGACCGCTTTGGATCGATGCCTCGACCGCATCGCCGAGATTCGACAGCATGCGCGCGCCGGGTCAGACGACGTGGTGCTGGATTGGCCGATGATCGTTCTTCGCACCCCCAAAGGGTGGACTTCGCCACCGATGGTCGACGGCAAGCCCGTCGCGGGTACGTTCCGCTCGCATCAGGTGCCGCTGCCGACGGCGCGTACGAATGCTGTTCACTTGCGGACACTCGAGCAGTGGTTGCGTTCGTACCGCCCACGCGAGTTGTTCGACGAGACAGGTCGTCCGGTGCCCGAGATTCTCGATTCGGCACCGGTGGGGGCGCACAGGATGAGTGCAAACCCCGTTGCCAACGGGGGAGTGCTGCTCCGAGACTTACGGTTGCCGGACTGGCGTGATCACGCCGTACACGTGCCGAGGCCGGGCTCGATCGATCACGAGGCAACCCGTGTGCTCGGCGGCTGGCTTCGAGACGTCACCGCAGCCAACCCCGACAGCTTCCTCACTTTCGCTCCGGACGAATTGGCCAGTAACCGCTTGCAGGACATTCTCGAGGTCACCGGCCGCAACTGGCAGCTGCGAGAAGGAGAGTTCGACGAGGGCCTCTCCCACGACGGCCGGGTTGTGGAAGTCCTCTCGGAACATATGTGTCAAGGCCTGTTGGAGGGCTACCTGTTGTCGGGTCGGCACGGCATATTCACCTGCTACGAGGCATTCGTTCATATCGTGGATTCGATGTTCAACCAACACGCGAAGTGGCTGAACGCCAGTAACGAGGTGGATTGGCGCAGACCGATTTCGAGCCTCAACTACCTTCTGTCGTCCCACGTGTGGAGACAGGACCACAATGGGTTCACCCATCAGGATCCAGGATTTCTCGATGTGGTGATGAACAAGAAGCCCGAAATCGTGCGGGTGTATCTTCCGCCGGACGCCAACACACTGCTGTCGACATTCGACCATTGCCTACGGTCGCGCCAATACATCAACGTCGTCGTAGCGGGTAAGCAACCGCAGCCGGATTGGTTGACCGCCGACGAAGCCGCGTTGCACTGCGCAAGTGGTGTGGGCATCTGGGAGTGGGCGAGCAACAACGATGCACCGGAGACCGTACCGGATGTCGTGCTGGCCTGTGCCGGCGACGTTCCTACTGTGGAAACACTTGCAGCGGCGTCTGTTCTCCGCGAACGGCTCCCCGATCTAGGGGTACGTGTCGTCAACGTCGTCGATCTGATGCGTCTGTTACCCGAGAACGAACATCCGCACGGCATGTCCGACGACGAGTTCGACGCGATGTTCACGCGCGAGCAACCCGTGATCTTCGCTTTCCACGGCTACCCCTGGCTGATCCATCGATTGACGTACCGGCGGAGCAACCACAGCCAGCTGCATGTCCGCGGATACAAGGAAGAGGGATCTACCACCACCCCGTTCGACATGGTGATGCTCAACGATCTCGACCGGTATCACCTCGTGATCGACGTCATCGATCGTGTGCCGGGTCTGCGCGCGAGCGAAGCCGAACTGCGGCAACAGATGACGGACAAACGGGCCGACGCTCGCGCATGGACGCGGCGGTACGGCGAAGACATCCCGGAGGTCGCCGAATGGACTTGGCCGAACTGAACTTCGGCACCACCTCAGCCGATTGGAGGAAGACAGTATGCACACCAACCGTTTGCATCGGATCACCGCCGCCCACGGTCCGTTCGCATCGATGCACTTCGACGACTCCCATGACACCGAAGACGCCGCCAAGCGTATGGAACTCGAATGGCGTGGCGCTCGCGCACGTCTGGAAGGCGCGGGCGCATCGCGATCGGTGCTCGACCTCCTCGAGAGTGCGGTGCGCAATGCCACGCCTTCGGTAGGGCGAAGCGGCCGAACCCTGATCGCCAACGACGACGAGGTCGTTCTCGACGAGCATCTTCTGCGGCCACCCGCGGTGTCGGAGGTGCGGTTCTCGAGCCTGCCGTACCTCATCCCGCTGTTCGAGCACGCCGTCGGCGGACAGACATATCTGGTGGTGGCAGTCGATCGTGACGGGGCGGACACGTCCCTTCGCCGGCTCGGCGCAGCCGCGGAAACGACGGAGACGATCGGAGGTCACGAGTATCCGATACACAAGGCGGCAGGCGCGGAGACGGATCGACCCGGTGACCCGCAACCCCGGGTGGAGGAAGCGGTACGACGGAACGTTGCCGCCGTGGCTCACAGGGTGGATGCTCTCGTGGACCAGCACCATCCCACCGTCGTTTTCATCATCGGTGAAGTACGTTCACGGGAGGGGCTTCTCGATGCTTTGGCCGAGCGCACACGCGCCCGCGCAATCGACCTCGATGGTGGTTCCCGTGCCGGCGGTGCGAAAACCGAGGCGGTGAGCGACGCGATCGCGGAGGAGTTCGCGAAGCGACGGCTGGGCGAGATCGGTGATGTGGCCGAGCGCGTTCGGGCCGAATTGGGCCGACGGCAAGGACTCGCAACCCAGGGCCTCGACGGTGTCGGCCGCGAACTGCGAGCCGGCAATGTGGAAACTCTGGTGATCGGCGACATCGGCGACCGCATCGTACTGGTCGGAGACGAACCGACCTGGGTGGCTACGGCCGCAGCCGAGCTGTCCGATTTCGGCGCGTCCGAAACGAACACCTGTCGTGCGGACGAGGCGTTGCCGTTCGCAGCGCTCGTGGGCGGCGGTGACGTCGTACGCGTCGACGAGCGAATCGAACCCGCCGACGGCTGCGCCGCGTTGCTTCGTCACGCGTGATGCCGTGAGCGCATCGGCAGCACTGCCGCCGCCGCAGTGGCGACAGCCGAACTCGCGATCACCACGAACCACGCGAACGGGTCGAGAGGAACACAGCCGAAAAACCCGCTGATACCGGGAGTCATGATGATCATGGCCAGTGCCGCACCGCTCGCCGAGGTGGTCGCCCACACCAGCGGGCTGTGCCACGCGGTGACCAGTGTCTGCCCGAGCTGTGTGCCGACGAGCGCGGCCAGCCCCATCGTGCTCGCTCGCCTCCGCGGCCCGGTGAAGCGTCCGATCGTCCAGGCAGTCGTGGCACCCGCAGCTGTTGTGACACCGCGAACGGCGATGATCCGCATCATTTCCGCCCCGAGTTCGGGGCGCGGCAACGCCGCCAGTTCGGCGCTCGTTGCCGCTGCCTGCGACTCCACGCCGGAATCGTCGGCAGTGGTCGGATCCCCGTTCGACGGCGTCCGTTTCGACAGCGCCACGGCCATGGCAGGGAACATGTCCGTGAACAAGTTCACCAACAGGTATTGTCGAGTCCCCACCGGTGCGCGGCCGATCACGGTGGTCCCGATCAGTGTGAAGGCGACCTCGCCGGCATTGCCGCCGACCAGCACACCGACGGCGTCACGCACGCGCTGCCACATTCCGCGGCCTTCCACCAGCGCGTCCAGCAGCAACGTGGTGTCGGATTCGGTGAGTACCAGATCTGCCGCGTTGCGCGCCGCCGAAGAACCTTGGGCCGCGATGCCGATGCCCACGTCGGCAGTTCGGATCGCCGCAGCGTCGTTGCTGCCGTCGCCGGTCATCGCCACCGTGTGGCCGCAATGGCGTAGAGCTGTGACGATGCGCACCTTGTGTTCGGGGCTGACCCGCGCAAACACCGATGAACCGTTGATGAGTGCTGTTTGGCCGCTTTCGTCCAGTTCGTCCAGGTCTTTGCCCGTGGTCACCGTTTCGGCGGAAATGCCGAGTTGCTCTGCGATGGCACGAGCAGTGACGGGGTGATCGCCCGTGATCATGCGGACACTGAGACCGTTACGGGTGAGTTCGGTGATCAGCGGTAATGTTTCGGGCCGAGGAGTATCGGCCAATCCGATGAAGCCGAGAAGTGTCAGTCCGTCGACCGAATTCTCGAGTTCGTCCGGGGCGTCGGCGAAGTCTCTCCTGGCGACGACGAGCACACGCAAACCGCGCTCGGCGAGCCGCTCCACCACGTCGTCGATCCTGCGGCGGTCTGCCGCGGTCATGTCGACCACTGCGCGGGTGGCGTCGGCGCCACCGCCGCGTTTGCGTCGTAGGCCGCGGACGCAGCGCGGCAGCAACACCTCGGGGGCGCCCTTGACGCACAGTCGGGTGTGGTTGGTGGTCTGACCGAGAGTGGCGGCGTACCCCCGATTGCTTTCGAAGGGTATCTCCTCGATGGGGTCCCATCGGTGCAATGATTGCTTGCCCAGATGATGCTGCGCCCCTTCGATGACGGCACGGTCCGTTGCGTGTGACACCGGGCCCTCGTCGGGGTCGGGGCATGCGCGTGCGGCGGCGCGCAACAGCCGTCGGGCATCTTTGGAATCTTCCGACTGGTGGGTGTCCCACTCGTCGTCGACGTCGGCCAGTGCGACGAGATGCAGCCGGCCTTCGGTGAGTGTCCCCGTCTTGTCGAAGCACATCGTGTCGACTCGGCCCAGTGCCTCGACGGTGCGACTGGATCGAACCAGCACACCTTTGTGCAGAAGACGGCGGGCCGCTGCCAACTGCGCAACGGTCGCAACCAAAGGAAGGCCCTCGGGGACGGCCGCCACAGCCACTGCGATTCCGTCGGCGAGAGCAGGACGGAGTTGTCGGCCGCGAAGAAAACTCAGCGCAGTCACCAACCCTCCGCCCACGAGGGTCAATGGCAAGGTTCTGTCGGTGAGGTCGTGGAGTTGAGTCTGGACGCCGCTGCGGGGCGGCGGGCCGGAAACAGCGAGGGCGCGGCCCGATTGGGTTCCTGCGCCGACCGCGACGACCACCGCCCGCCCGCTGCCGTTGACGACGACGCTGCCTTCGAACACCATGCATGCGCGATCACTCAATTGCGCCCCGGGGGTGGCGCCGGTCTGTTTGTCGACGGTCACCGACTCGCCGGTCAATCCCGACTCGTCGGTCTCGAGCCCGTCCACGGACAAGAGCCGCGCGTCCGCCGGGACGATATCCCCACCTCGGAGTGCGATGACGTCACCTGGTCGCAGGTGGTCGGCGGGGACGTCCTCTTCCTTCGATTTCCGCAACTCGTACCCGCGGTTACGGGCTGCGGGCTCGTTCAACAACCGGGCGGTGGGTCGCTCGCTGATCAACATTTTCTGCAGAGCCTGATCGGCCCGGCGATGTTGGAGAGCAGAGACGATTGCGTCGAGACCTAGTACCGAGCCCACCAGGACGGCGTCCGTGGGTGAACCCAAGATCGCGGAAGCCGTCGCCCCCACACCGAGCAAGGGGGTGATGGGGTCCTGAAGTTCACACCGGACTTGCCGGGCGAAATTCACCGTACTCGTGATGGGTGGACGCAGCCGTGCGCCGAGCGGACCGGAAACCCTGTCGGCCTTGGCGATCACTTCCGCGAACGTGCGTAGCGGCTGCGGTAGACGAGAACTCGGTGCCGGGTCGACCTCGCGGATCGGAGCGGGCAGCCTGGCAAGAACCTCGTCGGGTTCCAAACCGTGCCAGGGCACCAGGGGCACTTCGTCGGGGGACCAGCCGAGCCCGGCGCGAACGCCGTCGTAGAGACCGAGGCACATACCGACGAATTGAGCGATCGCCAAGGGGCTCGTCAGCCGGGATCGCCGCGTTCGGCCGGGCCCGGCCACCATCAGTAAGCCGCTGATGGTACTGGCCGAAAAGGCCAGAACACGTCCTCGACGGCTGACCTGGCGCGCGACCGGTGTGGAGGCAAGTATCCGTTCGGCACATTGAAGGTCCGGGCAGATGAGATCGGCATTCCACGGCACGATCACCTGTCCGTGCCGGCCGTCGGTGAACAAGCCGATCGACACGTCAGCGGCGGCCATGGCCTTGTGCGCGTCGGCGCTGACGATTCCGACCACGTGGCCATCTTCCTGCAATCGCTGAACAACATCCGTGGTCGAGCCCGCGGTACTGACGAATTCGTCTGTGATCGGGCGTAATTCGTTGGCGCTCGCATCGCCGATCACGATGACGCGCAAGCCCGCCCGCCGCGCTTCGGCGAGGAGGCTTCCTGCGTGCGAATCGAGCTCCGGTCCGACCAGAACTCGACCGACCACGTGACCGTTGTCGAGCAACTCGTGCCACACCGTGTCGAGTCGACGGTCGGCCCCGCTGCGCCTCCGAGATGAGACCAGTTTCAGCTGTTGCCTCCTGCGTCCAGGTGGAGGCGGAATGGGCAATATCGTGTCGATGGCGTCATCCGTTTCCGGAACGTCCGTCCACAGTAGGCGCTGCGCTGCCCGCCACACGTGATCGCGGTTCCACGCGTCGTCGAGGTTCTCGGCGTCGATGACCAGCCGCCTGTTGCTGCACAATGCGTGTTGGTCGATCACTACCGCGGTGAGGCGGTCGAGGTGCCGCCACGCCTGCGGCTGCATCGACAACACACTGTGGCGGGCCATCATCGTCGACAGTGTCCCGGCAAAACACTCGCGGCTGGCCCGCGTGGCCTTGGGCACACCGATCAGCGCGGCAGCGGCTGCGTCGTCCAGTCCGCGGTTCCCCAACAACGCCGCGATCGATGCGATACCGGAGCCGACTGCTGCCGAATCCGCAAACGTTTCGATCGGCCCGGAAGGCAACGGAACCGGACGAGCAGGTGCAACCGCCGGTTGTTCGACGTGTGACTGCTGCACGTAGTTCGGGTGCTGCTCCCAGTCGCGCCACACTTCGTAACGGGACGTGTTCTCGGCGAGTCGAATGGCCCGTTGGCAGGCGTCGATCAGCAGGCTCGACGTGGACCCGCTGATCGCATGCCCGATTCCGTTGGCCGTGGTGATGATCAGATCGGTTCGTGAGTTGCCCAATCGTGCTTCCATGGCTCTTCGTAGCCGCGGTTGCACGTCCATCAATGCCGCCGCCGCCTTGAAAGCTTGTAATGCCGGATTGGCCTGCAATACCGGAATCGAGGGGGCGGCAGCAGTCGTCAGGGAGAGAACGGCACCGACCGCATCTGTCGTCAGCTGTGCGACTCCAGCCAGTATCGGCTCACGATCGGCCGGGTGGTCGCTCTGCCGACTCCACGGCTCGGTCTGGACACCCATTGCGTGCTCGACGTCGTCGATCACGGCAAGGACCGAGTTCACATCCAGTAGGGACGAGTGCTCGACGGCGACTCGTCCCGTTGCCGCATTGATGTGGAACCACTCCACTCCGTCGGTGCGATCGAGGTGCGCGAACAGCTCTCGTGCGACATCCGTGCCCTCGGCCCTTGCCAGTCCGCGCACCTCGGCATTCACGTGGCCGGACCGGTTGGTGACACGTCGCTGATTCCGATTCGTGCGCGGGTCCAACAATGTGACCAGATCGCTCGGCGCATGCTCGACCAGTTCCGCGACCACGGTAGGGGCAAGCGCACGGGCCACCCCAACCGGCACACTCGTGATCGTGCGCGTAACTCTCGCCGCGATGTCGGTGGATGCGCGCACAGGCGAGGTCAGTAGCGTTCGCTGATTCCAGACGTCGAATATCATCGGCCGGCGCGAGAACGGCTGCGGGATTTGGTGCCGGTGCGCTTGGCTGCCGTCGGGGTGGGTGACTTCGAGGTCGTTCGCGAAGAGGGTTGGGATTTCGTCGACCGGGACGTCGAGGACCGGGACGCGGATTGCTTCGTGACCGAACTTTTGCTGCCCGCGTTCGCGTTGTGCGACGAGTTGGATGGTTTGGTCAGCTCGCGTATCACCAACGTCGTGCCGCCCACGGTCAATACCACCGGCCACTCGACAATGCCCACGGCACCCACGGTCGCAAGGGCGAGAGCGGCAGCGGGCGTCGATCGACTCCCGAGTTCCGCACCTGAACGCACGCCCGTTGCCGTACCGCGGGCGGCGCCCCAGAGCCCGCCGATTGTTGCACCTCCGACGGCGCCGGCAACGCCCACAGCGGTTGACGTCGTGGCCCTGGCGACCGTTATTGCACCATGTGAAATGTTCATGTCCACATCCCGTTGCGGAGCGATACGTAGTCTTCGTCTACCCAGCCACGGCGCCGTGAAACCGTAGAACGGTGAGGGAACGATCCGGATCCCGGATGCTCGTCCATGAGCGTTCCAGTTTATCGACAGTTCGCGTGGGGCACACGTGGTCAGTCCGCTGCAGCCGACTTCCACACGCCCAGGAGTATCCGAGTGAATACATTCTTCACGGTACGGCCGTCGAACGCGTCGCCGAGGGTGTCGGGCGCGGTGGTCGACCGGCTGATCCGTCTGCCCGGTGTCTACCGTCCGCAGGAAGACACCTGGTTGCTCGCAGAGGCAATGGGTCGTGAGGAGACCGATTCGCAGACTCGCGTATTGGACTTGTGCGCTGGAACAGGTGTTCTCGCATTGCGGGCAGCAGCGGCTGGGAACGTGCCTACCGCGGTCGATATTTCTACACGGGCGGTAGCCAACATGCGGATCAATGCGTGGTTGCGTCGAGACCGACTCCGCGTGTTCCGTGGTGATCTGATCGAGCCGGTACGTCATGAGCATTTCGAGTTCGTGGTGTCGAACCCGCCGTATGTGCCGGCACAGGCCGATGCTCTACCCACCAGAGGTATCGAGCGGGCATGGGACGCCGGCACGGACGGGAGAGCGGTGATCGACCGCATCTGTGCGCAGGCCCCTGATGCGCTCACCGAAGGCGGCGTATTGCTCCTTGCTCAGTCCACTCTCAGTGGTGTGGAGAAATCGCAATCGATGTTGGAGGAGAGGGGGATGACGGTACGAGTTGCTGCACGCGCCGAGATCCGGTTCGGACGGGTTCTCGCTGCGCGTCGTGCACTACTCGAAGCTCGCGGACTAATCGGCATCGGTCAGCACACCGACGAAATCGTCGTGATCCGGGGTGAGAAGTAGTGCTTGCGCGATTGCCCGTATGCCTCGGTTCACGTTCGATTGGGCCGATCCGCATCGGGGTACGCTGCCGGAATTCGAGGCCAACGACAGGATGAGTGTGGAGGACAGATGCACAATGTCGACGAAATCGGGTACGGCGTGAGTTCGGATACGCCGGTAGTCCTGAACGTCACGGCCGAGTTCGAGCAATTGCCCGTTGTGCGCGCTGTGGCGGAAACGCTTGCCGTACTGGGCGACTACGTTCTCGACGACGTCGCCGACATCAAGCTTGCCGTTGACCAGGTGTGCTCCGATCTCATCGGGGTCGCACCGGCCGGAACCGCGCTCACCTGTGCGTTCGCCGTGTCGCAGTCGGAATTTCGTGCACTGGTCAGTGCAGTGGTCGGCAGGGATGATGTCCCCGACCGTGCGAGTTTCGGGTGGCACATTTTGGAGACTCTGATGAGCGCTGTCGAGGTGTCCCGCGCAACGGGGAGTTCCGCCGACGGGCAGGTGACGACTGTCGAGCTGATCAAGAGGAAGAGCACCTGGTGACGTCGGTTCCGCAGGGAAGACCTCACAGCGACGAGCACCATCACGGTGACCAGGACGACTACAAGGACGTGGTTCCTGCCATTGCGCGTCTCGTCGAGTTGGATCCCTCGTCGGCCCGTGCCGCCGGACTTCGCGAAGAAGTCATCACTCGTTGTCTCCCGTTGGCCGCGCACATCGCCAGAAGATTCGGTGGTCGCGGCGAATCCCATGACGACTTGGTCCAGGTCGCGCGCGTCGGGCTCGTCAAAGCCGTCGACGGGTTCGACCCGACGCGCGGTTTCGAATTCGTGTCCTACGCCGTTCCTACGATCATGGGCGAAGTTCGCCGTTACTTTCGCGATGCCGGTTGGTCCATGCGAGTCTCG
Organism: Rhodococcus quanlei; assembly: GCF_055231015.1. Classification (NCBI taxonomy): domain Bacteria; kingdom Bacillati; phylum Actinomycetota; class Actinomycetes; order Mycobacteriales; family Nocardiaceae; genus Rhodococcus; species Rhodococcus quanlei. Next base: position 166,413 of record NZ_JBUYWD010000016.1, read on the forward strand.
CGACGAATGCAGGAACTCAATGCGCAGATCGGCAAGACGGTGGACACGTTGTCGCAGACGCTAGGACGGTCCCCGTCTGCGAGTGAAATCGCCGCCGAACTGGGCATCGGGGTGCAAGAGGTGTCGGAAGGACTTCGTGCGAAGAACGCGTATCGGACCCTCTCGATGGACGCTTCGCTGACCGACACCGACAACATGTCGCTTGCCGACACCGTCGGTGAAGAAGATCCAGAACTGGCCAACGTCGAGGCTCATGCTGCGGTGCGACCCGCATTGGAGAAGCTTTCGGACCTCGAGCGTCGCGTGCTCATGCTGAGGTTCTTCGGATCCATGACCCAAACCGAGATCGCGGCGCGGGTCGGCGTTTCGCAGATGCAGGTATCGCGCATCTTGTCGCGAACCCTTGCCCGGTTGCGCGAAGAACTTCGCTACGACTGACCTGCTCCTGTGAGTGGTTGACGAGGGCAGAGACTCGTTAACCACTCACAGGGGATAACGTGCTCGTGTGCGTGAACTCCTCGTGATCGGCATCGGCGCCGGCGACCCCGACCAGGTGACGATGCAGGCCGTTAAGGCCATGAACCGCGCCGACGTGTTCTTCGTCATCGGTAAGGGCACCGAGAAGCAGGAACTCGTGGATCTGCGGACCGGTCTGCTCGCCGATCACGTTTCACATCCCCACCGGGTCGTCGACATCGTCGACCCGCCCCGTGATCGGACCCCGTCGAACTACGAAGGTGTTGTCGACGACTGGCACGAGCGGCGCGCCGCACTGTTCGAAGCCGAGTTCGGCGCGACCGGTGAAGACGTCGGCGCGATCCTCGTCTGGGGTGACCCGGCGCTGTACGACAGCACGATCCGCATCGTCGAGCGAGTGCTGGCCAGGGGAGCGGTGGTGTTCGAATGGTCCGTGATCCCCGGTGTGACGAGCGTGCACGCACTGGCCGCCGCCCACCGCATGGTCTTGCACCGGGTAGGCGAGCCCGTCCACATCACGACCGGTCGCCGATTGGCGGAGGGGTTGCCCGCCGGTGTCGACAACGCAGTGGTGATGCTGGACGCGAACTGCACATTCACGCAGGTCCGCGGAGACGACCTGGAGATCTGGTGGGGTGCCTATCTGGGCACCCCGGACGAGGTGCTGATCTCGGGGAACCTGCGTGAGGTCGAGGCCGAGATCGTGCGAGTGCGGGCAGAACTGCGCGAACGCAAGGGTTGGATCATGGATACATATCTGCTTCGACGTGGGTAGTCTTCGGCTATGCCCGAACTTCCGGAGGTCGAGGCACTTGCCGAGTTCCTGCGACAGCATGCCGTGGGCGGAGTCGTCGGCCGTATCGATGTGGCCGCGCTGAGCGTGCTCAAGACTTTCGATCCGCCGATCACCGACCTGCAAGGCCGCGACGTCACCGGTGCTTCCCGCTACGGAAAGCACCTGTGCCTCGAGTGCGATGATCTGTCCCTGATCACCCACCTGTCACGTGGCGGCTGGCTGCGCTGGGCCGACAACCCGTCGCCCACGCCGCCGAAGCCGGGAAAGGGTCCGCTCGCCCTGCGCGTTCACCTCTTCACCCGCGAGGGTGCGACCCCCGCCTTCGACCTGACCGAGGCGGGAACCAAGAAACGGTTGGCGGTGTGGGTGGTGCGCGATCCGCGGGAGGTGCCGAGCATTGCCCGTCTCGGTCCGGACGCCTTGGCGGTTACCGAACCCGAGTTCGCGCAGATACTGAAATCCACCTCGGCGCGCCTCAAGAATTCGATTGTCGACCAATCGCTTCTGGCCGGTGTGGGGAACGCTTACTCGGACGAAATTCTGCACACCGCACAGCTTTCGCCGTTCGCGACGTCACGGGCACTGTCCGACGAGCAGGTCCACACCCTGTATGCCGCCATGCGCACCGTGCTCGAGGACGCTACGGCGGGTTCGCTCGGGCAGGATGCTGCGCGTCTCAAAGCGGAGAAGCGTTCCGGAATGCGGGTGCATGCCCGTACCGGGCTGCCGTGTCCTGTCTGCGGTGACATCGTGCGTGATGTGTCGTTCGCCGAGCGATCGTTCCAATACTGTGCGACCTGCCAGACCGGCGGAAAGGTGCTGGCGGATCGCCGGATGTCCCGATTGCTGAAGTGAGGATCCGGTTCCCTAACGGGGGTGATCGTGTCCTTCCCAGGCAAGCCGTCGGTGCTTGCGCGGATCGCTTGCGATGCGGTTCACCTCGTCGATCAGGAGTGTGTGGCGGTCCTTCCTGTCGTACGGGAGCCAATCATCGCCGGGTACACCGGATTTCGCGAAATTCAACCAGTGGTTCTGAACCGAATCGGTGACCTTCGCGAATGCGTCGAATCCACCGAGCAAGGTCAGCACACGCCGCCAGAAGCCGTCGAGCCCGAACACCGCGTACATTTCGGCAGCGTGGGTGGCGCCCAATCCGGTGGCGCGTTGCAACCCCGTGGCGAAGTCGTAACGGTACGAAAAGGTCGGTGCGGCCTGTGCGTGCCCCTCCGCCACGAGAACTGCCGGCTGCCAGAACGTGACGTCGCCACCCAAGTCTGCAGCAGCCCACAGACCCGGATACTTGGGGTAGGCCGCCAGCACCCGTTCCTTGAGTCCGGACTCGGCCGCCGAGAACATCCGCTCGATCCGTTTGCGATCGGTGGGCAGGATATTGAGAAAGAACGGAAACACACGGCCCTCGTGGGCGTTGGTGCCGATGATCAAGGGCACGGGATGTGCTTTGCCCGCGGCGAAGACATCCATCGGATGCTCCGGCAGGAAGTTGCCGTCGACGGTGGGGCCGAATACGCGAGTGCCCGGTTCGTCGTCCGAGATGCGGTCCGCCAGCGTGCGACCGATCGCGGCGAAATCCTTCGCGGGCGCGTGGGAAAGCCAGTCCACCGCCTCGGATTCGGCGATACCGGTCGTTTCGATGAACTCTCCGGCCCACCGAGTCGCCCGCTGCTGTTCGTACACGGCTGCGGACGACGGGCTTTGTGCGATCGCGCGGGTGAAGAGTCCGCGGGCAGCGGGGGTGGTCATGAGGGTGGTGACGGCGTTGCCGCCGGAGGACTCTCCGAAAAGGGTGACGTTGTCGGGATCGCCGCCGAATGCGGCGATGTTGCGCTGGACCCACTCGAGTGCGGCCACCTGATCGCGCAGTCCGAGGTTGGAGTCGAACGGTCGTTCGGGGGTGGAGTAGCGGCTGAAGTCGAGATAGCCGAGTGCACCGAGCCGGTAGTTGAAGTTGACGTAGACGATATCGCCGCGCCGGACGAGTGAGAACCCGTCGTACAGACCTGATGCCGAAGACCCTCCCGAGTATCCGCCGCCGTGAATGAACACCATCACCGGACGCGGAGGTTCGTCATCCGACGGAGCACCCACCGGCGTAGCGACGTTCAGGGTCAGGCAGTCTTCACTCGATTCCGGCCCCGGCTGTATCGAGCGTGGACCGAACGTGCCGGCCGAGAACGCGCCGGGCCACGGCTGCACCGGCTGCGGAGCCCGGAGGCGAAGAGAACCCACAGGCGGCGCCGCGTAGGGGATTCCGCGCCACGCGGCGATTCCCTCGACCTCGATGCCGGTCACGTCTCCGGCATCGGTGGCGACCCGAAAATGTGACTCAACTGTGTTCGGCATGAATCTCCTGGTCGTCTTCGTGGTCCGTCCGGTCGTGCTCGAGGTGCATGTCGTAGCCGTGGTACCCCGACCACGCCAACCGCTTCTCGTGGCGGGGATCGTTCTGCACCCTGCTGGTCGCATCGAAGATCATCGTTGCGCGTGTATCGACGTCGTATGCCGGCCACGATTGCAGAGGTGTCCCATGCTTCGCGAACGACAACCACTGCCGCTGCATCGCATCGGTGACGGCGCGCATGCCGCGGCGGCCACCGGCGAGTGTGATCGCCTGTCCCACCAGACCGTCTCCGTACCCGAACACCGGGAACAACTCGAAGGCATGAGTGGCGCCGAGACCGAGCAGATCGAGGAGCCTGGGAGCGAAGTCGAAACGGTAGCTGTAGGTGGACGCGTACCGAGCATGAGATTCGGTGATGGCGATCGACGACGCCCAGAACACGAAATCTCCACCGAGGTCGATGGCGGCCGCTTCCCCCGGGTAGCCGGGATAGGCGGAGGTCACTCTGGATTCGGCGTCGGGGTCGGTCAGTGCGAACATCTTCTCTATACGCTTCGGGGTGGTCGGCAACCCGCCGAGCACCTTGGCGAACAGGGTGCCCTCACGAGAATTGTTCCCGATGATCAGCGGCACCGGATGCGCAGAACCGTCCCCGAAAGCATCGAGCGGTGGGCGTGGCAGAAAGTCGCCGTCCACCACCGGACCGAACGGGTGCAGTCCGGGAGCTTCCGACACCACCTTTGCTACGAGTCGATTGCCCGCCCGCCCCAACTCGGCCGGCGTCGCACGCCCGAGCGCGTCGACCGGATCGGTGACATCGTCGAGTGGGACCAGGTCGAGGAACTGATCGGCCCAGTCCGCCGCCCGGTCAGCGGTGGTGACCAACCCGGGTGAGGAGCTTTCTGCGATGGCGCGGGCGAAGAGTCTGCGGGCTGCGGGGGTAGTCATGAGGGTGGTGACGGCGTTTCCGCCGGCGGATTCACCGAAGAGGGTGACGTTGTCGGGGTCGCCGCCGAATGCGGCGATGTTGCGCTGGACCCACTCGAGTGCGGCGACCTGGTCGCGTAGTCCGAGGTTGGAGTCGAAGGGGCGTTCGGGGGTGGAGTAGCGGCTGAAGTCGAGGTATCCGAGTGCGCCGAGACGATAGTTGAACGACACGTACACCACGTCGCCACGCCGCACGAGCGATGATCCGTCGTACAATCCGGTGGCGCTCATACCCAGCATGTAGGCACCGCCGTGGATGAACACCATCACCGGGCGCTTTCTGCCACGATCGTGAGCGGGTGCAAGCACGTTGACGGTGAGGCAGTCTTCACTGGTCGGCTGATATTTCCCCGGCCGTAGCACGGTGAAACGCTTCGCCTGTGGTGCGGCGTTGCCGAACTCCGTGCACTCCCGGACCTCGCTCCACGGCTCGACGGGTGCGGGCGCGCGGAAACGTCGCGGACCGGCGGCAGGAGCTGCATACGGGATGCCGCGCCAGGCGTGAAGTTTGCCGACTCTGCGTCCGCGTACCGGGCCGTCGGTCGTCTTCACCACCATGTCATCTGCCATGCCGTGACTATACGCAACGAGGTTGAGCGGAAGATTTGCGTCAGCCGCGTGCTTCCAACAGCCGCAGCCACACCTCGCTCACGGTCGGATATGCGGGTACGGCATGCCACAGGTCGTCCATCGTGACGCCGCCGACGACCGCGACCGTTGCGCTGTGGAGCAGTTCGGCAACGTCCGTGCCGACGAACGTGGCGCCCACGAGGGTGTCGGAACCGCGGTCGACGACGAGCTTCGCGTGGCCGCTGAAGTCGTCCCGGGACAGCGCCGAACCGGCCACCGCGATATCCGCTTCCACCGTTTCGACGGCGAGTCCGTTTTCCCGAGCCTGACGTTCGGTCAGTCCCGTCGATGCCGCCTGTGGCGAGGTGAACACCACCTGAGGAACCTGTCCGTGATCGGCCGACGCCCGAAACCGTGGATGGTCGATGCTGCGGTTCTCGGCTCTGGCCGCGATCACCTCGCCACACACTCGTGCCTGGTATTTACCCATGTGCGTGAGCCGGGAGCGCCCGTTGCAATCGCCGACCGCGTACAGCCAGCCGTCGGTGGCGGTGAGGGTGTCGTCGACCGTGACGTAGCCGCGGTCGTCGAGAAGATCTGAACTGATGCCGAGGCCGCTCGTTCTCGGACTCCGGCCGGTCGCAACCACGATCTCGTCGGCCTCGACGGACCCGCCGCCGGAAAGCTCGACCGTCGACGGACCCCCGTGGATGCGGCCGATGCCGGTGCCCGCGGGGTTCGGGCGGGACACGGAAACGATCTCGGTACCGAACAGCACGGCTGCGCCTCGGCCGGCGAAAGCGGCGGCGACGCGCTCGCCGGCGAATGCCTCCATCCGAGGTAGCAGACCCTGCCCCCGTACCACCAGGGTCAGGTCTGCCACACCGAGATCCAGGAGCCAGGTCGCCGCCTCGCAGGCCACGACACCGCCCCCGACGATCACCACCCGCCGGGGTACCTCACGAAGATTGGTCACGTCTCGCGACGTCCACGGCAGCGCCTCCTGCAACCCAGGTGTCTCCGGTATGGACGCAGCGGTTCCGGTCGCCACGACCACTGCATGCCTTGCCGTCAGCGTGCGCTCCCCGTCGACGGTCACCGTGCGTTCGCCGCTGATGCGGGCGTGCCCGCGCACCACCTCGATGCCCTGGTCGCGAGCCCATTTCATCTGCCCGGAATCATCGTGACCGCTGGTGTAGGAGTCGCGGCGGGCAAGGACAGCGGGAACATCGAGACCCATTGCGGCGACACCCGCCATGTTCTGCGCGGCCCCGAGAACTTCGCCGGGGCGAAGCAAGGCCTTGCTGGGCATGCACGCCCAGTAGGAGCACTCGCCGCCGACCAACTCGTGTTCGATCAGCACGGCGGTCCGTGTGCTGCCGGCAATTGCGTAGTCGGCGGCGTTTTCTCCTGCCGGTCCACCTCCGATGACGATGACATCGAATTCGTCCATTGCTCCACGGTAGGCCGACGACCGACACCCGATACGGTGTCTGTATGAAACGGCAGAAGATCCTCGTTACCGGTGCCAGCTCCGGACTAGGGGAGGAGATGGCACGACGATTCGCGGCAATGGGCCGCGATCTTGCACTCTGCGCACGGCGTCTCGAGAACCTCGAGGCTCTCGCTGCCGATCTGAAGAAGTCGCACCCGAACATCAAGGTCGCGGTGCGCGCGCTCGACGTCACAGACCACGACGCCGTGGTGCGGGTGTTCGGCGAACTGCGGGACGAACTCGGTGGGCTCGATCGGGTGATCGTGAACGCGGGTCTCGGCAAGGGGGCGAAGATCGGCACCGGCCGTGCCGAGGCCAACCTCGCGACCGCGCGTACCAACTTCGTCGGCGCGCTGTCTCAGTGTGAGGCGGCACTCGAGACCTTCCGTGGGCAGAACGCGGGGCACCTCGTTCTGGTGTCGTCCATCAGTGCCGACCGTGGTCTGACCGGGCCGAAAGCGGCCTACTCGGCGAGCAAGGCGGCAGTCTCGTCTCTGGGGGAATCTCTGTCGACGGAGCTCGTGAAGACCGATATTTCCGTCACCACGCTGCTACCGGGTTACATCGCCACCGATATGTCGTCGAAGGCGGGCGACAGCGCGTCCATGACGGCGACATTGGAGGAGGGGGTCGACGCGATGGTCGACGCGATCGAGAAGGAGTCGACCCGCGTCGCGTTGCCGGGCCTGAAGTGGCAGGCAGTGGACGCGGCGATGCGATTCCTCCCCAACGCCCTCACCGCCCGCCTTGCGTGAATACCCGTGCGGGGGGGGGGGGGGGGCGCGCCGGGCGCGGCCCCCCCCGGGGCCACGGGGGGGGGGGTGTATATAA